>CAWJLI010000105.1:0-12989 GCA_963843095.1 Bryobacterales bacterium | reverse complement strand
TATTTTTATGTATAATTTTTCTTCGTTCAGGTTGGTGCTTTGCTCTGGACGTAGGGCGGATTGGCAAAAGTGTTCTGCTCATAGGTGCCGAACAGGCCGGAATCGTAATAGATGCCGTAACCGGCGCGGATAGACGTCTTGCCGGAGCCGAACGGATCCCACGCCACACCCAACCGGGGCGCAAAATTCTTGTGGACGTCGTTACCCACTTTCGAACCGTACGGCGAGCCTTTCCCGCCGACGATAATCCCGTTGATGGATGGGTTGTTTCCGGTTCCGATCACCAGGTTACCGTTGGCGGTGTTAATCTGTGGGGCGTTGGATGCGCTGTACAGGGCCGGATCGAAATTGTCGAGCAACTGGTTGGTGTCGGTCGGTTGCGCGAAGTACGACCAGCGCGCGCCCAGGTACAGCGTCAGACGCGGGCTGACGCGGAAGTTGTCCTGTGCCCACGCTTCGTCCTGCCAGGTCCAGATGTTCGGAGTGATGTCGGTGGAGGGCATCGTGAAGCTGGCGACGTTGCCCAACAGGAAATTCGCCCAGGACTGCATAAATGAGTTGGTTCCGCTGGGAGCTCCCGTGTTGGTGAAGCCGAAGGAACCCTCCTGGTTGGCGGCGTTCTCGGTCTTGTTGTACCGGTTGACGGAAACGCCGAACTTGAAGATGTGGGCGCCCTTGATCCATGTCACGCTGTCGAACACGTTGTAGTTCTTGTTGAATTCGTTGTACGGCCCGTATCCCAACACCGAAGACCCACCCGTGAATGAGAGCTCCGGAATGACTCCTTGCGAGTTTTGGAACGGCTCCGGCACGTTGATATCCGGATTGTCGGATTTGTTCGACAATCCCACCGGGGTGGAGTGGATGGCGCTCTGCGCGAAGTCGAATGCGATATCGTTCAGCAGCGAGGGCCGGATGCTGTCCACCGCGTGGACCACGTAGCTGCGCCCAGGCGAATTTGTGTTGGTGGTGGCCAGGTTCGGAATGGTCGAGCCGGTGAACAGGCCGCCCGGTTCGGTGGTGGGGATACTATCATTCTCGAAACGCCCCCAGAGCTGGATTCTCTCGCCGAAGCTCTGGTCGATTCGCGCAATCTCCTGGCGGCTGTCGTAGAGGTTCCGCTGCGGGAAAAAGCCCGCCGTGGTCGACGCCAGCGTGTTGGCGGATTGCAGCGCCATCTTGCCGAAGACGTCCTTGATGTATTCAGCGGCGATGGGGTTGATCTGGGTGACGGGAATCTGGGTCACCGGCGTCGACCCCGACGCGCAGCCGGTGAGTGTGGTGATGCAGACCGCCTGCGGAAAAGCGCCTTGCAGCATCCCTTGGGTAGGCAGCGTGGGATTGAAAGTGGTGTAGGTGATGATGCGGCGCGCCTCTTCGGAGAAGAAGAAGAACGTCCGGTTCTTGTCTTTGTTGAAGTGGCCGGGGATATAGACCGGGCCGCCGATGGTGCCGCCGAAATCGTTCCAGCGCAGCGCCGGAACCTGAGCCACGCCGTTGATCACATTCACGCGGGTGGCGTTGTTGGCCCAGTTGTTGGCGGCGAACGCGTTGTTGCGGTCGAATTCGTAGACATCGCCGTGGAACGCGCTGGTGCCGCTCTTGGTCACCACGCTAACCTGGGCGCCGCCGGCGCGGCCGGTGTCGGCCGTGTACAGCGCACGCTCTACCTTGAACTCCGCGATGGCATCCACGCTGGGAAATGTCATCAGGGTCAGATTGCTGCCCCGGTCCACGTTGTCGGCCCCGTCCACCGTCCAATTGTTGGCGGAGTTGCGGTTTCCGTTCACGGAGAAGGGAATTGTCGCCGCAGTGCCTGCCGGCGCCGAGTTGCCGATGTAGAGTTCGTCCGTCGAGTTGGCCGTGACGCCCGGCATCAGTGAGACCAGTTGCTCGTAGTTGCGCGTACGCAGCGACAGCTCGCGCACCTGCGTACCGGTGATGGTGGTCGAAGTGGCCGGCGTGGCCAGTTCCACTTGTGCTGTGTCCGCCTTCACTTCCACCGACTCGGTAAGGCTCCCCACCTCCAGCGGCAGATTGATCTTCAGATCATCGTTGACGTTCAGTGCGACGCCTGTGCGGTTCGCTGTCTTGAACCCCGTAGCCTCCACCTTGATCGAGTAGGTTCCAACCGGAATCAGCGGCGCCGAGTAGTAGCCGGCCGAATCCGTAGTGCTGGTGCGGACCACCTGGTGGCGGTCCGCGCTGGTTATCGTGACTTTCGCGTTAGGTACGCCGGCGCCGCTTGCATCGAGGACGCTGCCCTCGATGGTGCCGGTGATGTCTTGTGCCACCAGGCCTGCAACGATGCCAGCGGCAAGCATGCACAACACGATCAGCTTTTTCATTTTTTGTTTGCCCCTTTTGGCTTTCCCAAGAAAGCACCCCGTTGGAGTGGTTTCTCCCACTCCATTGGTGAATATCTTACTGCGATATGAGGGGTTTTGTGAAGGGCCTGTGAATTCCAGGCCTGCTCCAACGCAGCCAGACTGGTGGTTTTCGGCCACTCGCGAACCGTGCTGGAACTCGTAACTATCTGAAAGATTTACCGCTTGTCTTTGGCAGCCTCCTTGCTCCTACCGGTGCGGACGTTAGAAAGGATTCCGCCATGGTTCGCATGCAGCTTCGCTCGATGGGATGGGTTCTGGCGGCCGTTCTCACGGCAGGCACCGGCGCGCCGCTCCGGGCGCAGGAAGCCGACGACCAGCAACATGGCGTCGCCCGGATCAGCGTCATGGACGGTCAGGTTTCGGTGAAACGCGCCGACGCCGACTGGGTCGCAGGCGTAATCAACGCCCCGCTGCTGGCCGACGACCACATTTCCACCGGCCCCAACTCACGGGCCGAAGTTGAGTTCGATGCGGCCAACCTGCTCCGCCTGGGCGGTACCGCGGAAATCAGAATCGCGGCCCTGGAGGCGGACCGGCTCCAAGTTGAGCTTTCTCAGGGCACTTTAACATACCGCGTGTTAAGGCCCTCCAGCACAAATGCTGAGGTAGATACTCCGAATATCTCTGTAAAGCCAACGAAAGTTGGGATTTATCGCATTTCTGTCAACGCATCCGGCCAAACCGAGCTCACCGTCAGGGCAGGGGACGTAGAGGTCTTCTCGCCCCGTGGTTCGCAATGGGTGAGCACGGGACAGATGATGATCGCCCGCGGTTCCACCGCCGATCCTGAATTTCAGATGGTGACAGCGCCGGCAGCCGATGCCTGGGATGCCTGGTCGGACAGCCGTGATCGCATGCTCACGCAATCGCGCAGCGCGCAGCGGGTGCCACAGGGAGTTTACGGATCCGAGGATCTGGACAATAACGGAGACTGGGTCTACACGCCTGATTACGGCAACGTCTGGCAGCCGCAGGTCGCGCCCGGTTGGGCGCCGTATCAGAATGGGCAGTGGGAGTGGTTGGATTACTACGGCTGGACCTGGGTGAGCGCCGATCCCTGGGGCTGGGCGCCCTATCACTATGGTCGCTGGTTCAATCGACCTGGATTCGGTTGGCTGTGGTATCCGGGTGTATGGGGAATGCCGCACTATTGGTCGCCGGCCCTGGTCGGCTTCTTCGGCTTCGGCGGCGGAGTTGGCTTCGGTGTCGGCTTTGGTTTCGGCAACATCGGCTGGTGCGCACTGGCGCCGTACGAAGTCTTCCACCCATGGTGGGGCAGGGGATTCTACGGGTCCGCCGGATACATCAACCGCTCCGTGAATATTACTGGCGTAAACATAAGAAATGCTTATCAGAATGCACGTATCGCAAACGGCGTGACTGGCCTTTCGGTGCATGACTTCCAGAACGGGCGCGGCGCTAACATCGTGCGGCCCACGGCGGCACAGTTTGCGTCGGCGGGTATGATCCGCGGCGCCGTTCCGCTAGCGGCGGGAAGCGGCGCCACGCGGTTCTCCAATCGCGGGGCGTCGTACGTTCCGAGAAGCAGCGGCCACACCACGTTCTATCACTCTCCGCAGGCGGCATCAGGCGCTCGCGGCGTGGCATCGCAGGGCGTAAACCGGTCCACCGGCCAGGCGGGCATGGCGACCCGCGCCAACGCCAGTTCTGGCTCCGCGGGCTGGAGCCGGTTCGGCGCGCCGCGTACGCAGTCCAACGCGGCCGCGCGGCCGTCGTCTTCGTCGAGCGGCTGGCAGCGGTTCGGCGCACCGAATTCGGGATACCGTAACAGCCCGTACTCGGGCAGCAGCCCACGCTACAACGCGCCCGCCAACAATGCGCCAAGCCAGCAGCGTTACAGCGCGCCCAGCCAACAGCGTAGCGCGCCATCCCAAAGCGCGCCGCGGTCGAGCGGGGGCGGCGGCAGCAGCCACCCGGCCAGCCGCGGGAGCAGTGGCCACAGCGCCTCCGGTCATTCGAGCGGCAGCAGCCGTCGCTAGAGTTTTCTCGCGGAGCATCCAGTTTCTTCCCATGGGCCCGGCCTTCCAACAACGAAGGCCGGGCCGTTTTTTTGGTGGGAACCCGCGGAACATCGAGTTTTGACCGAATCCACGCTTGAGCACCGAGCCAGGATTGACTTACCGCTCGCCATCGTGAATTGACGGTCGAGCGTTCAAGACTCGCGGCCAGGTCAGCGCGACCGGCCGGCGAGCGCACGCCAGACGAAAGCGAGATTGCGCGGGTTCTCCCCGATGCGGCGCGCCGTGTACGGCCACCAGTTGACACCGTAAGGCACGTAGAGTCGAAGCTGGTCGCCGGCGTCGAGGATGCTGGCCTGGAGGGCTGGTCGCACGCCATACAGCATTTCGAACTCGTATTGTCCGGGCGCACATCCAGACTCGCGCGCCAGTTTGCGAATCGAATCGATCAGCTCTTCGTTGTGGGTCGCGAAAACGGGGAATATTCCGCCCTCCCGCGCCTTGTTGGACAGCATCAGCGCCGCCAATCGCAAGTACGCGGCCGAGATCTCGGCACGGCGCGTCCAGGCGACTGCCTTGGGCTCCGAGAACGCGCCCTTCACCAGCCGCACGCAGGGGACGCGGTCGCGCAGAAGACCCGCCAGGTCCGATTCGGTTCGCCGCAGATAGGCCTGCAGGGTGATGGCGGCCGGAACACCGCGACTTGCCAGAAGGCTGCGCAGCGCAATGGTGCAGTCGACGTAGGCAACGTCCTCCATATCGATCATCAGAAAGCTGTGTGCCGATCGTCGGGCCGGAAACGCTGCGGCCAGGCGGAGGGCGTTCTCCTGGCCGAGTTCGGGCCGGATCGAGTAGCCGATCTGGGTAGGGTCCACCGAAATGTGGGTGTCCAGACCGTGGCTGTCCAGCGCCGGCAGAAGCCGCACCAGGCTGTCGACGGTCTGGCGGGTGACGGCCGGATCCGTGATGTATTCGCCCAGGAAGAACAACGAGGCGCGGATGCCGCGCTGGCGCAATGCGAGCGTCGTGTGAAGCGCCGCGTCTTCGTTCAGGCCTCCGACGAACTGATTGGCGGCGAATGATATGCGAGAGTTGCCTTGCGCAATGCGGGTGAGGGAGTGGCTGCGGGCGAGGGCGATCATCAGGTTCTGCCAGGCGGGAGCCATCACAGGCCAGAGTATCAGAGAAAGGGCTGCGCAGGTACTTCAATCGGGACATTCGATTTTGTGGGGTATCTGGCTGGGCGCTATGGTATTGACAGCATCAAGGTGGCCTGGGTTAGTTTCGATTGCGTGGTTGTCGGCAGGTGTTGGGCTGCGTCGGGCATTGCAATAAAGTTTACATAATATCGGTTATCGGAAGTGCGAAACGCCGGTTTCGGCCTCTCAGCCTTCCGCGGCTCCCTCACCTCTGCGGACCCGCACCACCCGGCGCGAGGTGCCGGATCGGAAGCGCAGCACGAAGCGAGTGCCCGCGCATTCGGCTTGCTCCAGCGATCCCTCCAGTTGTTTCGCTAGAATCTCGACGATTCGCAGCCCCAGCGATTTCCCGTTGCGCCCAGGCGCGATTCTTGGGCAGCCGATGCCGTCGTCCTCGACGCTCAACTCCAATTCGCCCGGCGCCGATTGCCGCAACGAGACTCGAACCTCGCCACCGCGTTCGCCCGGAAATGCGTGCTTCATGGCGTTGGTTACCAGCTCGTTGAGGATCAGCGCGCATGGAATCGCACGATGAATGCCCATCTCGATCGGCTCGGCATCCAGGCGGATAGCGATCCCCCGCGCCGCGATGCCATATATGCCGCCCAATTCCTGCACGAGTTGCTCGGCGTACTCGGCGAAGACGATCCGGTCCAGGCGCTCGGTTCCGGAAAGGTGCTCGTGAATCATAGCGATCGACCGCACCCGCTGCTGGCTGTCCTCGAGCGCCCCCTGGGCCTCCGCGCCCTCGATCGCGCCAGCCTTCATGCCCAGCAGGCCGACAATCACCGCCAGATTGTTCTTGACGCGGTGGTGGACCTCTTTCAGGAGCACCGTCTTTTCGGCCAGCGCCGATTCCAGTTCGCGCAACGTGCTGCGCAGCGCCTCCTGGGCACGCTGCTGCTCGGTGACCTCCGTGACGACTGCCAGCACCTGGCCCGCTTCAGCCTCGGACGCCGGCAGCCCCGCCCCCGGCAGCGGCACGTAGGAGAAATCGAAGTAGCGCTCTTCCGGCGGCAGCCCGGGCCCGCGCCGTTTCGGAACCGCCATCCCGGTGGCTTGGTACACATTCTGCGTATCGCGCACTTGCTCGAGCAGCGGCAGCAGTATCGCCGCCGATTCCGGCCAAACTTCGGCCATTGTCCTGCCGATCATCGGCTCCCCCGGTGCGAACGCCTGGTAGGCCGGGTTGACCATCGCAAAGCGAAAATCGCGTCCGCGCAACAGCGCGATCGATACCGGCGAGTGTTCAATCACGGACTCCAGCATCCGCCGCCGTGCCTCCAATTCCCGCGCCATTTCCGCCCTCTCACGCTCCGCCGCGCTCGCCGCTATTTGCGCCTGTTGCAAACGGTCAATCAGCGCGCTGGCCACCACCCCGGTCAACGCCAGCGCCCCCACTCCCAGCCAGTCGTGCGAGTCGCGCAGCCGGAGACTTTGCACTGGCTCTGTTGCAAAGTACAGCGACTCGAGCGAGCACAGAATCGTGGTCAGCACACCCGGACCCAATCCGCCCTGATATGCGCTCAACAGGATGAAAGGCGCGTATGTAATAAAGGGGATCAGCGTTGGCGAATGCAGCGGAAGCCGCGACAGTTGCGCCAGCACAGCCAGCATCACGGCTGCTCCGTAGCTGGCCGCTGGCAGCAGCCTCTTGCCGCCCATCATAGCCGCGCCTCCCGCCGCCCGATCATTGTGCAATGGCCGGCGGCCGCTGCAACAATGTCCTCACCCGCTTCGCCAGTTCCAGCGGCCGAAATGGTTTCGACAGCACTTCGGCGGGGGTCGACGCGGCGCTCCCCAAATCGTCGTGCGCGCATCCGGAAACGAAGAGCGTCTTCATCGCCGGGTGCAGCGGCTTGAGCCGCTCCGCCAGTTGCAGTCCGGACATGCCTGGCATCACGACGTCGGTTACCAGAACGTGGATCGGTCCCGAACAATTCTTGGCGATCCGTTCGGCTTCTTCCGCGTTGCGCGCCTGCAGGAGTTGATAGCCTTCCCGCATCAGACAACCGTGCATCAGGCGCCGGACGCCATCCTCGTCGTCCACCAACAGAACCGTCGGCGCCGGTTCATTCGCCACCACCGCTTCCGGCGGTCTGCTTGCCGGCTGCGGCTTTTCCACTCGCGGCAGCAGGATCTCGAAGCTCGTCCCTTTCCCGATTTCGCTCGACGCGGCGATGTAGCCTTCGTTTTGCATAACGATGGCGTGCACAATCGCCAGGCCCAGGCCGGTGCCGGTGCTGGAGCGCTTGGTGGTGAAGAATGGTTCGAAGATGCGGGCCAGGGTCGGCGCGTCCATTCCCTGCCCCGAATCCGCCACTCGAATTCTCACGTACCGTCCCGGCCGGTAGTCGCGCCGTTTCGGGCTCTCCGTGCCGATGTCGACCGGCGAGCTCGAAATCCGCATTTCCCCGCCCCGCGGCATCGCGTCGCGCGCGTTGAGCGCCAGGTTGAGGAATACCTGCTTCAACCGGTTGCGGTCGCTTCGCACCAAGCCGGCGGACGCGCCCAGCTCCAGCTTGAGATTGCAGCCGGGCCCCAGGCTGCGCGCGATCAGAGGCTGGATCTCGCCAATCACCGCGTTGATGTCGAGCAGCTCGGCCTTCAACACATCCCGGCGGCTCAGCGTCAGCAACTGCTTGCTGATGGAACCGGCCAGCGTGGCGGCGTTCTTGATCTCGGTGGCCCGTTCCCGGGCAGGATCGTGTTCCAGCGCCGTCTCCAGCTCTTCGGCGCACCCCAAGATCACCATCAGCAGATTGTTGAAGTCGTGCGCCAGCCCTCCCGCCAGGTTGGCGATCGCCTCCAATCTCTGCGATTGGATCAGCCGGGCTTCCATTTCCCTGCGCGCCCGGATGTCGCGCACCACCAGGATCGAGCCCAGCCGCTCCCGCGCCGACCGGTTCTCGGAACAACTCACTTCCACCGGCGTGCTAACTCCCGTTTTCGAAATCAGCAGGTAGCAGCGGCGCTCGTCCGGGAACAGCTCGAGGCTGGGATTCCCGGCGGCGTGGCCCGTGGACTCCTCGTTGAGATGCAGAACATCCATCAGCGGGCGGCCCAAAGCGTCCGCGCTGGTCCAGCCGGAGAGTTGCTCCGCCATGGCGTTCACAAAAACGATTTCGCCGGCGGGGTTGGTGGCGACGATTCCTTCGCCCACGCTGCGCAGCGTTGTCGAAAGCCATGCCTCGCTGGCTCGCACGCGCTGCTCCATCTCATGCTTGTAGAGGGCGATCTGCACCGTGCTGCGCAGATTGAGGTCGCCAATCGGCTTCAGGATATAGCCCAGCGGCTCGGTGGCCGTCGCCCGGCTCACCGTGTCCGCGTCGGCGTGCGCCGTGAGGTAAACCACCGGCGCCTGCAACTCGTCCTTCAACGCCGCAGCGGTGGCGATCCCGTCCATCTCGCCTTGCAGACGGATGTCCATCAGCACCAGGTCGAAAGGAATGCTTCGCGCAAACCGCAGCGCTTCTTCACCCGAACTGGCGATCGCGGGCACCGCGTAGCCCAACCGCTCCAACCGCCGCTGAATGTCGTCGGCGATCAGCCCCTCATCTTCTACCACGAGGATTTGCTTTCTTAATTCTTGGGCTGCCGGCATATATACCCCTCCTGACGGGCTGGGTGGTAGTCTAGTGCGCCGCGTCAGGCCCAATTCTCAGTATATTCGCCACCGCACACCTCTGTGCCCATTGGCTAATTCTGCTCAGTCCGAGGTGTATTAACGTCCCAGTACCGGTATAGTACCTCATACTCCAACCGGATGGTAGCGTCTCTCTCGTGTCAGCCCTAGTCCCAGGAGGTCCAGTCGAACTGGTACCCCGCTTATCGGGATCTTTGCTCGATGCCGAAGAGTCCCTGCGCGCCGGCGGGGAGAGAATCCCGTTCGCCAAAACAACCATGGGGCAGCCTGGCTAACTGCGAGCCATGCTGCCCCACGCGTTTCCGCTCCACGAACTCCCGAGAGACTTCGCGGCTTTTCCCGTATGTAGCCCCCTAGTGCGTGGGGCTGAAGGTCAAGGTGATCTGGGTGGTGTTTTCGACCGGCTGCCCGTCGAGCAGCGTCGGTCTGTAACGCCACTGCATGACGGCTGCCTTGGCGGCTTGCACAAGCAGCGGGTGTCCGGAGACGACCTTTACGGCGACCACTCTGCCGTCGGTGCCGATGGTGGCGTCAACCACCACTTGTCCATGGGCGTTCATCTGGCGCGCGGCCGTCGGATACTCGGGCTCTTTGCGGTACAGGAGTTGGGCCTGGGCGACCTTGCCGCCCGAGGCGGAAAGCTTCTTCGCGGTCGGCGGCGGCGCGGGAGCAACCGGAGCAGGCGCGTTGCCAAACGGCATGTTCAGATTCGCATTCACATTGACGCCAGCGGGCGAGGCGGGAGCGGCACCCAAGCTGGCATCGGCAATCTCCGTCGGGCTGGCCGGGCGTAGCCGCTGCGCCAGCGATTCCGAGTTGAATGCCTTGGGAGCGGCCTTCACCGGGGCTGCCGGTGTGACTTCCGCCGGCGTAGTGGCGGCGGGCGTGCCCGGCGGGGCGGTTGCGGGAGTGCCAGCCGGCAGAGGCTGTACCGGGGTCGCCTTGGCGGAGATCGTGTTGGCGGCAGACTTGCCATCCGGCATCGGCGACGGCCGCGTGCGCAACGAGCGTACCGACTCGGTCGTCGTTTTGCTTTGGTCCTTCCCGGTTACTTCCATGTTGAAGCTGACGTCGCCGGTCTTCGGCGTATAGACGATGCTGCCGGTGGTGAGGGTTTTGGCGTCCATGTCGAAGTTTTCGTGCTGGTCCCCATCGTTGATGGACAGCACGCCATGGCTGGCGTTGGCGATCACGGCGGAATTCTTGTTCCAGGTGAGCAGCAGATCCGTGCCGCTCGGCTCAACCAGCAGCTTCAGCCCTTCGGACTGCGACGCCGTGGTGGGCTGATGCGGACGCACCATAAAGCCCGGATAGACGAACAGCGCGACCAGGATAGCCACTGTGACGGCTATGCCGCCCAGCACCAACATAAGCTTTCCGCTACCCTCCGACTCGCTTGGCAGTCCGCCGCTCAGTGTGCCCAACAGCGGCTTCTCGATTACTTTCTCGGGAGCGGACTTCGCGGCGGGAGCAGGCTCGGCCGGCTTGGCGGGCGGAACATCCTTCACTACTGGGGCGGCCGGCTTGACTTCCTTGGCAACCGGCTTCGGTTCGGGAACGGCCGGGCGAGCGGGGGCCGTGGTTTTCACTTCGACGGCCGGCGGCTTCGCGGGCGCCGCGGGCGGCTTGACTTCCGGCGCCTTCCGATCAGTCCGTTCGGGAGGTGGCGGCGTGGCAACCTTCGCATCGGCGGCCGGGGCTGAAGGGCCGGCATCGCGACGCAGGCCAATCGGCACAACCTGCGGCCGCACGCCGGGCTTGGCGGCAGGCGGAGCGCTGGCTGGGGCAGCTACCGGAGGCGCCGGTGGTGGCGGCGCCGGCGCGGCTTCGGGCGGCGTCCACAGCGACGGTGTCAATTGTGCGGAACGGAACGGGAACTCGAGATAGCTGGCCTCGCCGTGGAACACGCCGTCTTCCCGGATGAAGAGGCCGCCCACGCTGGTCTTGGTGGCGAAGGGCCGAACCAACAGTGCAATGTGGTGGGGCGCGCGGAAGCGCGCGTCCAGAAACGCCAGATCGTCCGCATCCAGACTGAGACCCTTGCGGCTATGCGCGCGGAAGAAACCCGTCACCGGAACGTTGCCGGAACCGCTGTGCTGTTCGATCACCCGTTCGAAACGTGCCAGATCGGCATCCGACAAACGATACAGCGGCCCACGGGTGTAATCGCACGAAACCGTCTCATAGCCCTGCACGAGCACGGTCAGCGGGCTGCCGGGGACCACCGAACCCAGCAACACGCCGCCAATCTCCGATCCTCGTGACGTCAGAGAGCGGAAGTTCTCAATAACTTCAGTCTCCATCCGGTCGATGATATCGAAAGCAAGTCTTACTGCGACCGGCTTCTGGGGAACCTCCCATAGATAAGTTGCCACGGGCGCGGATTTCGGCTCGCCGCGTTCCCGCCGTGCTGTTGACTCAACCATCTCTATTGGCCTCCGCCCGCTGAAATTCTGGGCAATTCACTACACGGGTCAATTTTACCGGAAATCCTAGCAATATATACCCTAAAATTCGCTCTATTAACCAAAATCAACGGTACTGATCTGCAACGTTTTAGCCGATAGCTATCCAGATATATAACCCGTAATTGCCGTTGGTTATCAGAGAAATACTGCCACCATTCACTCTAGCAATTCCAGATTTGTACGTCTATAATAACCGGGAATGAGTGCCAGGACCTGCCAACTGTGCGGACGGCCCCTCAGCAGAATCTGGGTGGGCGCCGGCGGTGACTTCTGTTCCAGGGAGCACCGGAATCAGTATGGCTTGCGCCTGGGGATGGACCGGCTACAGGAAGCCAACAAAGTCGCCACCCTGATGCGGCGGCGCGAAAACCTGAAAACAGTGGTGCCGGCGCAGGCGGAGAGTTTGCCGTCGTTGCAGCGGCGTGGCTTCAATCAAAGCATGCGCTTGTCTGAGCCGGCGCCTCCCGCCGACCACATGCGCGCCATCCAACCGCTGCTGGACGCGGAGGTGCGGGGCGGTGGCAAATTCTTTGCGCCGCACGCGGTCGGCCAGAAAGAAAAGCAGGCTCCGCGCAGTTTGGGTTATCTGCAAGGCGCCGCGGAAGCGACGGAAACGATCCTGCCCCCGCTGCGGGAACACAAGATGGCGGTGACGCTGCCGCGCCAGCGGCCCGCGCGGGCTTGGGATGGAACACGCTCGCTGAAAGCGCGCCGGCGGGGCTTCCCATTGCCGCGGCGGCGGGCGGCGCGGGCAGTGCTTTCGGGCGAAGCGCGGCGGGCGCCGGTGGGCGGAGCCACCTACCAGCGCGACGCGAAGCCGCCCAAGTGGCTTGCATTGCCGATGCACATAGGACGGCGTGCGCGGACGGTGGGGAGCCAGCCGATTCAACCGCCGGACAGGCAACTGCGACGTTTTGCCGTGGCGCGGCGTAGGCCCGAGTTGATTTGGCCCGGCACTATGACGCCGGACGTCTACGTCAAAGAGGGTCTCGCACCGCAGTCCCGCGTGCCGCTGATTACACCGCTGCTTCGTGCGGTGGCCTTGCCTCATGGGCCTACGCATGGGCTGTTGCCCGGCATGGGGCGCGGCGCCGCGCGGCGGGTGGGCCGGACGATCCGCGATACCAAAATGGTGCAGCGGGCTGCCGTCATGGATTGGACTGGAGCTAACCTGCCGGGAGTCGTCATGGCTGCGGGCCACGCCGTGGACGCTCACCTGCGGAGTGCCGCATGGAAGCGCGAAGGCACTCGCGCGGTTCCCGTGAGTCCCAAGGTGAGCGACCTGATCCCGCGCTTCTCGACGGTAT
>CAWJLI010000104.1:0-6639 GCA_963843095.1 Bryobacterales bacterium | reverse complement strand
GTTTATGTGGCTACTTACTGGTTCCATCGTATTGCTTGGCAACAGATCTTCGATCTGCAGCAACTCGCCGTCTTCGCCCTCGGCCGCCCCGGTCGCTGAAGGCCTCCGGCTTCTTCTTGCGGAAAAGGTCCGTGATGCGATTGCGCGCGATGCGAAAAAGCCAGCCGGTCACGTACTCAATCGGCATCAGCAGGCGATTGGCTACTACCAGTTCGTAGAAGACCTCCTGCACGATGTCCTCGGCATCGGAGGGATCGGGCACACGCCGGAGGATGAAGTTCCGCAGCCGTGATCGTTGTTCCGCGATGATTTCGGAGATTCGACGGTCTTGCTCGGTCATCGCGGTGATCCTCGACGGCTCATCCATCCATTCCTGTAGACGAACAGCGGCCGCAAATATTGTAGAGATTTGAATCGGCGAAGCGGGGGTGGGCGCCTCTGGGAGGGGGCAGGTGAGTTGGGCGGCGCGAATCCAAACCGGCAGGTGGAATTCGCCTTCGCACGAGTGCGTGCGCCACGTCAGATCACGCGCACATCGCCTTTGCCCCACACCGTCTGGCGGCCGACGCCGGTCCAGCGGGCGGCGCGCAGCCAGGGCAGAAACTCGCCCAGTTCGCCGGCGTATTCGGCAACGCCGGTGAAACCTCCCAGCGGGTGCGATTGGCCGGTGCGGCTGGAGTGGCGGCGGGCGCTCGTCCACTCGAGGTCGCTCGAAACCAGCTCCACCGCGCGCGCGCGTGCGCCAAGACCACGGAAATCGATTGCGAGCGGCCCCGCGCCGTAAAGCGCCCGCAAGGTCGAGATGCGATCCCGCAGCCGGGCGAAGAGCACGCCGAACTCCGGCCCCCCACCCGGCACAGTGTCCGGCCCGTTGCCACCCTTCAACTCGGTGGGTGTCAGGAAGCGCAGACGGACCTGTCGCACCGCCTGCTCGGCTGGTTCGGGGTCAAGGCTGATCACCGATGGCGGACCGGGGCTGGCCGCCATCACGCAAGCCGATTCATCCGTCCCCAGTTGCTCGACGCGGCTCAGCGCGGCGCGGCCCCGGCCAGGCCCCAGCCCCGTTTCGCCAAGCTGTCCAAGGGTCGCCCGGATCGCGCCCATCAGCTCCGGGCGGCAATCGAACACGTGCATGTCGATGTGGAAGGTTTCCCCGGGTGCAATCTCCCGGCCGTCCACCGCGGCGGTGCGGAACACAAACGGGCGCGGCCAGTCTTTCAAGCCGCTTGGGCGACCGCCGGCGCGGCCTGGCTCGAACACGCGCGCGTACACCTCGCGTGAGGCCGTCTGCCGCAGTAGCAACCCAAACGCGCCGCGCACCACGTTGCCGCTTTCGCCCGCCGGAAACGACAGCTTGCCGAGCGCCTGGAAACTTGAGCGAAGCCGGTAGAACTCGAATGTATTCACGCGATTGAAACCGTTGCCAGAGGTTCGCCTGTTGTATAATAGTAGGGCATTTGGCTCTTGATTTCCGCTCTGAGACACAGGAAGGGGTTGCGTGAGTCCATCCGCATGCCCCTTTTTTTGTTGTTGGGCGGCCGTCGGCGGCCAGATGGAATTTGAGTTGAGTTAAAGAAGGAAAAGGCACGATGAAAGAAAAAGGCACAGTGAAGTGGTTCAACGCAGCCAAGGGCTACGGATTTATCCAGAGGGAGAACGGAGAGGACGTGTTCGTACACTTCTCCGCCATCCAGTCGCAGGGGTACCGCACGCTGGATGAAGGCGCGAAGGTGGAGTTTG
Source organism: Bryobacterales bacterium (assembly GCA_963843095.1). Lineage (GTDB taxonomy): Bacteria > Acidobacteriota > Terriglobia > Bryobacterales > Bryobacteraceae > Bog-375. The sequence continues at coordinate 4,899 of CAWJLI010000104.1, read as the reverse complement.
AGGTAACCAAGGGCCCGAAGGGGCTGCAGGCGACCAACGTCGCTTTGACCTAACGGATTTCGGCGAACCGGCCGCCCCGTAGCGGCCGGTTCCCGCATCCGATCCCCAGCCTGGAGGTTTATGAGCAAGGAAGACTGTATCGAGGTTACCGGCACGGTATTGGAAAAGTTCCCCAGCGGGCTGTTCAGCGTCCAGCTCGAACATGAACGCGTCGTATTGGCTCATCTGGCCGGCAGGTTGCGGCGGAATCGCATCCGCGTCCTGGCCGGCGACAAGGTCACGTTGGAGTTATCCCCTTACGACCTGACCAAGGGACGGATCACGTTCCGTCACCGCTAAGTTCTCATAGGCACCCCCCACCCGTTCCTCCGAAAAAGTGGTTTCCGTGCGAAACGGTACATACGGCGCACGATGAGGCGTGGTAAAAGTCGAGTGGGTATCCCTTCGATCACTGCCTTTGGATAATTCTTTCGTGAGTTGGGAAGGGGCCGGTAACTCACACGATCAGCAGTTCAAGGGACCAGCATGAAAGATCCAAACGAGTCCGGAGAGCGACGGCGAGGACGCGTAGCCAAGTCCGCCGCCGCTACAATCAAGCCGGAGGGTGCCGTGGACAAGCCAAAGGGTGCGCAAAGCCGTTCCCGCAAGCAGACCGCCGAGGCGGCTGGAGACCTCGCCGCCGTGCTGTCCCGCAAAGTGGTGGGCCAGCCCGACGCCACGCGGCTGATTGTTCCCTACGTGCAGATGTTCCAGGCCGGACTGGCGCCGGAAGGTCGTCCGGTGGGTGTTTTCCTGTTGCTCGGACCCACCGGCACCGGCAAGACCAAGACCGTCGAAGCTTTAGCCGACACGCTGCACGGCTCCGAGAAGAACATGCTCAAGGTGGACTGCGGCGAGTTCCAACTCGAGCATGAAGTCGCCAAGTTGATCGGCGCGCCCCCCGGCTACCTGGGCCATCGCGAGACGCAGCCGATGCTCACCCAGCAGCGCCTCAACGCCAGCACCAGTGAGCAGTGCGAGCTGTCGCTGGTCTTGTTCGACGAAATCGAAAAGGCCGCCCCCTCGCTCACCCGCCTGCTGCTGGGCGTGCTCGACAAGGGCATTCTGCGGCTGGGCGACAACACGTCCGTCAATTTCGAGAAGAGCCTGGTCTTCCTCACCAGTAACCTGGGCTCCCGCGAAATGCTGCACGAGATCCACCCCGATTTCGGATTCCAGTCGGCCGGCGCCGGTCCCCGGCCCGATCTGACCGGCAAGCTGCGCAGCATCGGAATGGTGGCCGTCCGCAAGCGCTTTTCGCCCGAATTCATCAACCGCATCGATTGCATCATCACCTATCAGCCGCTCTCGCTGGAGGCGCTTTCGGCGATCCTCGATCAACAGATTGCGGACCTGCAGAACCACGTCAACACGCGGCTCGGGGAACGCTCGTTCACGCTCGAAGTGCCGCTCGAGACGCGCCAGTTTCTGCTCGAAAGGGGCACCAGTGCGGAGTATGGAGCGCGCGAACTGAAACGAACCATCCACCGCTACCTGACGCAGCCGCTGGCCACCCTGGTCGCCACCAATCAGGTCCCGCCCGGAGCGCGCGTGCTGGCCGGGGTCGCCGACAGCCGCGAGGCGCTCGACATCTCCGTTCTGCGGGCCGCCGGCGTGGCGATTCCGGCTACCCAGCCCACCGTGCTCCTGGTCGACGATAATCGCGATCTGCTTCGCTTCCTCGAGCGGCTGATGGCCGACGCGGGCTGGAACCTGGTCACCGCCGAAAGCGCCGCCGAAGCCAAGCGAGCCTTCGCCGAGCACACGCCCGACGCCGTCTTGCTCGACTACATGCTCCCCGATGGCAACGGCGTGGAACTGGGCGTCGAGTTTCTGCGCGCGGTCCCGCACATGCTTGCCATCGTCATGACCGGCACCATTCTGCCGCAGGAAGAGGAGGCGCTGTGCGAGGAACACAATTTCCCCGTTCTCCGCAAGCCATTCCTGGCATCCGATTTGATGAGCCAGATCCGCAGCCGCCTGTCGTCCGCCGGCGGCGCTTCCCACACCGCCTAAGCCGCACGGAATAGCCGCGGCGCGCATTCGTACGTGCTGCTGCGTTCTCCAGTCAGATCTTGGGTGTACCTCGTCAAACCGTTGGTAATAGGCCTTTATATCTCTCTCCCTCGATGGTGAAACACCGCTTGCGGGGCCGTTCTCGCTCTTAGGGGGTGAGCCGGCAAATCGTCAAGATTTCCCCGCGCCCGTCCCACTGAATATGCGACGGAGATGCAACCGGTCGAGGAAGGCACGATCTGTTCAGCGCTGCGCGCCGCGGTGCTCTTATGGGTTGCTGCACACGTGACGGCTGCGAGCACCTTGCCGGTGCAATCCGAGGCCGCCTTCCCCGTTTGGAATCCAGCCACCGAGATTAAGTCCGTCGCCGAACAGACAGCGCGGGCTTTCGCCCCCGCCGCCCCCGTGGAGACGCTCAAATCCGCGCTCTTCGCCGGTGCGGCGAAACCCGAGTCTCGCATCGAGTTGTGGCTCGATGCGCGGCTGTATGGAGTCCACTTGCCTGCCAGGCGGCAAAGCGACCCGTTGCGGGGAAACCAGCCGCTGACCTGGACGTTACTGGGCCTGGCAACCGCGATTCTGGCGACAGTCGACTCCCGCCATCACCGCCGCCGTACGCACACAGGGCGCCGCCATGCGGCCGAAACGGTTGGCCGCAAGAAAAAAGCCGCGCCCGCCCCGTTGGAACAGGGGAGAGCGCGGCTGCAGTGCACTTGCGATTTCAACGCCGCCCACTCGCTGCGGGCGGCTGGAAAACCGCTTAGTAGTCCATCTCGGGCCCGTGACCGCCAGGACCACCGGCCGGGGCCGGCTTCTTCTCCGGAATTTCAGCCACCATGGCTTCGGTGGTGAGCATCAGGGAGGCGATGGAAGCGGCATTCTGCAACGCCGTCCGCGTCACCTTGGTCGGATCGATCACGCCCGCCAGCACCAGGTCTTCATAGGTGTCGGTCGAGGCGTTGAAGCCGAAGTTGGGATTCGAGTTCTCGCGCACCTTCTCCACCACAATCGCGCCTTCGGTTCCGGAATTGACGACGATCTGGCGCAGCGGCTCTTCGCAGGCCCGCTTGATGATGTCGATGCCGATCTGCTCGTCGCCGACGCCCTTGAGCGCAGCCAGCGCCTTGTAAGCGCGCAGCAGAGCCACGCCGCCGCCGGGGACGATGCCTTCTTCCACCGCGGCGCGCGTTGCATGCAGCGCGTCTTCCACTCTGGCCTTCTTTTCCTTCATTTCGGTTTCGGTCGCGGCGCCAACCTTGATCACCGCCACGCCGCCGGCCAGCTTCGCCAGCCGCTCCTGCAACTTCTCGCGATCGTAATCGGAAGTCGTCTCGTCGATCTGCGTGCGGAGCTGCTTGATGCGGGCTTCGATGGCCTTCGCCGATCCGGCGCCGTCGACCAGGGTGGTATTGTCCTTGTCCACGGTCACGCGCTTGGCGCGGCCCAGGTCTTCCAGCCGCACGCTTTCCAGCTTGACGCCGATATCTTCCGTGATGGCCTTGCCGCCGGTGAGGATGGCAATGTCTTCCAGCATGGCCTTGCGGCGATCGCCGAAGCCCGGCGCCTTCACGGCGCACGCGTTCAGGGTTCCGCGCAGCTTGTTCACCACCAGTGTGGCCAGCGCTTCGCCTTCCACTTCCTCGGCGATGATCAGCAGCGGCTTGCCGGAGCGCGCGATCTGCTCGAGCAGCGGCAGCAGGTCCTTCATGTTGCTGATTTTCTTTTCGTGGATCAGGATGTACGGATCCTCGATCACGGCTTCCATGCGGTCCGCGTCGGTCACGAAGTACGGGGAGAGATAGCCGCGGTCGAACTGCATGCCCTCGACCGTATCCAGCTCCGTGTTCATGGTCTTGGACTCTTCGACCGTGATCACGCCGTCCTTGCCGACCTTCTTCATCGCGTCGGCGATGATGTTGCCGATGGTCGAATCGCTATTGGCGGAAATGGTGCCCACCTGCGCGATCATATCGCCGGTCACCGGCTTGGAGAGCTTCTTGACTTCCTCGGTGGCCACGGCCACGGCCTTTTCGATGCCGCGCTTGATAGCCATCGGGTTGGCGCCGGCAGCCACTGCCTTCACGCCATCGCGGAAGATCGCCTGCGCCAGAATGGTCGCCGTTGTCGTGCCGTCGCCGGCCACATCGCTGGTCTTCGAGGCCACTTCGCGCACCAACTGTGCGCCCATGTTCTCCAGCGGATCCTTCAGCTCGATTTCCTTGGCTACCGTAACGCCGTCCTTGGTGATGTTCGGACCGCCGAACTTTTTCTCCAGGACCACGTTGCGGCCCTTGGGACCGAGCGTAACCTTCACTGCGTCGGCGAGTTGGTTGACGCCGCGTAAAATTGCCTGTCGCGAGTTTTCCGAATATACAATCTGTTTCGCCATCTTGTCTTCGACTCCTTAGCTAGCTTTCTGCGCCGCCTGGGGCTTCGCATCCAGAATGCCGAGAACCTCGTCCTCGCGCATGATCATGTACTCTTCGCCATCCATCTTGATGTCGCTGCCGGAATACTTGCCGAACAGAATCCGGTCGCCGACCTGCACATCAAGCGGAACCACTTTGCCGTCTTCCAGGCGCTTGCCTTTTCCCACGGCCACCACTTCGCCCTCCTGGGGCTTCTCTTTGGCGCTGTCCGGGATGTACAGGCCGCCTTGCATCTGCTCTTTCTGCTCAATTCGTTTGACCACGATGCGATCATAGAGCGGACGGATTTTCATCAAATTAAACCTCCTGTGAATGTTGAATCAGGTAAATCGGTGGAACCATCGGTCGCAGTATTGCTGCGGAGTTCCGTCGTCTATTTTTAGCACACTCCGCACGAGAGTGACAAGATTCTCTT
>CAWJLI010000103.1:0-24170 GCA_963843095.1 Bryobacterales bacterium | reverse complement strand
TGTCAGGCCACGCCTTCAACCGTTAACGCTGCCGCCTCTTTGTGCATCAACGAGGCCAGCTCCGCTTCCAGCTTCACGTGCAGGTCCAGCGTGCCGTTCAACAGGCGGGAACCGCTGCACCCGCTGCCGTACTTCTTCACCGCTTGTACCGCGGCTTCTTTCACCTTGGGGTGCGTGATCAGGGCCAGATAATCGTTCGACCCGAACATCAGCACTTTCCGCTTCCCTATGCGGACCTCTCCAGGCCCGCATCCCTCGCGATCTCCAAAGACCTCGAAGTACATGTAGAGCCCAGCGGACTGGAGATCACCCGGACGAGTGAAGTTCCGGCATTTTTCGAAAATGTCGTTCGTTCCGCTGCCCCTTTTCTTGCCGGCGACGTCGCTAGTAGAAAGGCGCATCTCTCTCAATTCCATTCATAAATTCGGTACGTCTTATACCGTTTCGCCCCCATCATGGCCAGGGACCGGTTCATAAGTACGTTGTCTTCCAAAATCCACGACATCTCGCAATCGCTATAGCCCAGCTTCCGGGCATTGCGCGTCAGCGTTGCGTAGAAAGCCGCCGCCAGCCCGGACGCACGGTACTCTTCCAATACGCCCAGCACCAGCACCCGAACGCTCGTTATCAATCGTTGATAATACAGTATTTTAACTAAACCCGTGGGGAAAAGCCTGCCCCCCGCCGGTTTCAGCGCCTGGTTGATGTCCGGCAGCGCCAGCGCAAACCCCACCACCCGCGATTTCACTTCGCCGATCAATGCCAGCTCCGGCTTCAGGATCTGCTTCATTTCCTTGCCCGTCAGGGCCCATTCCTCGTGCGACATGGGCACGAATCCCCAGTTGCGCTCCCACGCCCCGTTGTAAACTTGCCAGGCCCGCTCCATATCGGCTTTGAAGTTCTTCATGTCGATGGGCCGTACCGCGATCCCCGCCGCCGCGATTGCCTTCTCCGCCACCCGCTCGCTTTTGTCCGTCCCGACGCCCGCCACGCTGCTCCAGTACGCGTACAGATCCTTGGCTTTGCGTAACCCGGCCTCGGTCATCAGTTCCGGGTAGTAGCGCGGGTTGTACGGCATCATCACCATCGGATCGGAATCGAAGCCGTCGATCAGCATCCCGCACTCATAGTTGGTGGATGGATTCATCGGCCCGCGCATCACCGTCGCGCCCCGCTTCTGCAGCCACTGCCACGCCCGGTCCAACAGCGCCTTGGCCACCGCTGCGTCGTCGATCGATTCGTAGAAGCCGAAAAACCCCGCCTCCTCGCCGTGGAAACGGTTGTAGGCCTTGTCCAGCACCGCCGCGATCCGGCCCACTACCTCGCCATCCCGCCGCGCCAGAAAGAACTCCGCTTCGGCATTGGCGTAAAACGGATGCTTCTCCCGGTCCAGCAGTTCCTTCACCGCGATGCGTAACGGGGGCACCCAGTGCCGCTCGTTCCGGTAGAGCCGATATGGCAGTTCCACGAACTGCTTCAGCCCGCTCCTGCCTTCCGCTACCGCAACCTCGATTCCTCCCAAACGTTCACGCCCTTTCCCGCAGAATGCGGTAACAAAATGGTGAAACCAAAATCAGGGTCACCGCCAGGGCTGCCCCCGCGAGCAGATCGACCGTATAGTGGTATCGAAGATAAACTGTAGCAAAAATGATCGACAGTGTGTAGCAGAAATAGACCCAAAACAACCGGTTTGAGATTGCCCGGCTCATCCAGCACGCCAGAATCGTAAGTTCCGTATGCCCGCTGGGAAAGCAATCGTAGGCCGTCGATTCCAACTTGTCCAGCGAATGTTGCATGTTTTGAAACAGCCACAACCCCCGTAACGGCAAGTGTTCCAAGGATTTCAGCAGAAACCGCGGCCCCAGCGCCGGCACCAGAAGGTATCCCACATAAGACGCCAGGTAGCCCAAGGCAATCAAAAACGCACAATATTGGAACTCTCCGCGCCGGCGCTTGAGCCACAACAGAAACGGAACCAGCAGCACTGCCGGCACAAATAACGTATACACGATCTGCAAGTACTCGGTGAGCGCCGGGCTGTAAATCCGCTCCAGCCAGATCGCCGGATGCACGCCCCAGAAACGAAAATCCACCCCCGCCAGCCAACCGTCGGCGGCGTAGTGGCGGATCGCCGGCACCAGCAGCGCCATCTCTTTGTAGCAGGCCCCCACGTACGGCAAGGGATACCAGCAGCGAAAATACCAACTGCTCGGGTTCGGCGCCTTGATTTCGATCAGCAGCAGCGCCAAGCCGGCCAGGTGCGCTGCCGCCAGCGCAGCCGCATCCGGTATCTCCCGCCACCAACCCGCCAGCAGAATGCTGGTGAAAACCAGGTAAGCGATGATGACTTTGTCGACCGCCCAGAACCGCCGGTCGGCCGGCGATACCTTCAGTAGTTCAGCCATCCAGCCTCTTTGTACCACTGGAGCGTCTGCGCCAGCCCATGCTCCAGATCCGTCGCCGCCTCAAACCCCAGCTCCGCGCGGGCTCGCCCCGTGTCGCAGGTCCAGGCCGCGCATATCCCTTCGGTAACCTTTTCTTGCGAGATGATGCCGGGCTGGCCGGTAATCTGCGCCCACATTTCCGCGCATTGACCCACCGCCAGCGCCAGCGCCGGCGGTATCCGCACCACCCGCAACTTCACGCCCATGATGCGCGCCGCGCACTCCGCCAGCCCGCTCCAGGAAACCGGCCGTTCCTGCGCCAGATAATACGTTCGCCCGTCGCCCGCCCGCGATGCCGCCAGGGCCGCCAGCCCCGCCGCCAGGTCACCCACATAAATGGCGCTGAACCACCGCTCGCGGCCGGTCATCTGGAGCGACCACCCCTTGGCCACCGGCTTCAGAATCTGGAAGACGTCCGTGTCGCGCGGCCCGTACACCACCGGCGGCCGCACAATCACCGCGTCCGGGCGGCTCGCCCGCACCAGCCTTTCGCCTTCCAGCTTGCTCTTGCCGTAGTGGGTCAGCGGGTGCGGCTCCGTTTCTTCATCCACTGGCCGGTCGGCCGCTTCCGACGGCCCGATCGCCGCCAGCGAGCTCACGTGCACCAGTCGCGCGTCGCCTCCCGCCATGGCCAGCAGAAGATTGGTCGTGGCGCGCACGTTGCCGTCGTAGTATAGCTGCGGCCGCAACGCCTTGGTGACCCCCGCCAGGTGGATCACCGGTTTCCACTCCCGCCAGCGCTTCCTTCAGGCCCGCGCCCGTTTCCAGGTCGCCCGCCACCACTTCGGTGGCGCCCAAGGAAGCCGCGTCGAGCGATCTGCCCGCCTTCGGCCGCACCAGGCAGCGAACTGGCACGCCATCCGCGCGCAATCGTTCCAGCACATGGCTGCCGACGAAGCCCGTGCCGCCGGTAAGCAGGATCATTTTCCTATTGGAGAGTGCTGCGGAAAGCCACTTCCCCGAAGTAGCTCTCGGCTACCGTGCCGGTATGCTGCGAGTTGATCTGGATGCGCAGGCCTTTCACGCGCGGCGCCGGCTTGCCATACGCCCGTGCGTAATCCGCCGCCACGTTGCGGCTCTCCGCAATCCACTGGTTCGCCTGCCCGGCCCCGGATTCGCAGACTACCGCCACGATGCGCAGCAGAGGAATCGAACTCACGCTCTCCATCACTCCTTTCGGCGCGCGCGTGTCCCAGATGTAGGAAATCACGCGCCGGTCGGTGAACGCCACCAGCAGCTGCGCGGCCTGGTCGTCGGTCGAAGCCTTGCGGAAATCCCCACCGCCGGGAAGTTGCGCCACTTTCCAGCTCCAGGTCAGGTAGGGCATCTTCGCCGGGTCCACATCCACCGATTTTTCGAGCGAGAACGAGGAGCTGATGCTCAACAGGTGCAAGCACGCCGTATCCGCGTCCCTGCACACCGAAACCACCGGCTTGCCGTGGTTTACCTTGATCTCCCAGCCCGAGGGAATGCGCCCGCCGCCCCAGCCAGTCGTGTTCAAAACCACCATCGCCAACGGCGCGGTCTGCGCAACCAACGTAGACACAAGAATCGGGATTAAGGCGGCTTTCAGCAAAGGAACTCTCACCAGTGGTGACCAGACTGTAACCCTTATCTTATCCTAGTCGAAACGTCTCCCGCCATCGGATCGCTCTAACAACCGGCGTTTATCGGTCCGTTAACGTACTGCTCCACATACTGTTAAGCAACGCGCTCCCCGCAAAGTGGGGCCGGCGTTCCGGTTTTCTGGTCCGGGACGGTTTCGCCTGCAAACCGCTATCGCTCGAAAAACTGCACCCAGGCCCGCTGCGCCTCCGGGTCGTCGCCATAGGGATGGTCCAGGTAATACCTGAGCCAACTCCGCGCCCGCTCCCGGTCGCCCGCCCGCATATACAAATCGGCCAGCGTGCGCGCACACAAAGAAAACTCCGGGTCGCGCTCCACGTGCAGCCGGCATTCGTTTTCCAGGTGCAAATCCACCCGTCCCGCCGGCAGCGCGGTCACGCCCGCCGGCAGGTCGCGCACGAAGATCAGCGCCTGTGCGTCCTCATAGATCAAATGCCATCCGGTCTCGCCAGGAGACATCAGCGCCGGCACCAGCGGATATAGGGTGCCCGAGTTGTATTCGAAGCCGTTTACCAGCATCGCCGTCACGCCGTAGCGCTCCAGCATCTGCCCGCGCGCCGGCTCGCCCGGCGGCGAACCCAGGATGACGCGATAGTCCTGAAACACCTGTTCGCTCAGCGCCCGGCCGTCGATGAACACCGGCTCTCCCTGCCAGATCAGGTAGCCGCCATATTCATAGGTGTTGAACAAGGCACCGCGAATGCCGTGCTCGCGCAGAAAGCGGGCGGCATCCACCGGAAAGCGCCACTCCGCCGCGCGCAACTGGAAGAACCGCCCGGTGGCCGCGCCCCAAACCAGGCCCGCCGCCAGTGCCGCCGCGGCCGCGTACTGCGCCGCGCGCGGCAGGCGCCGCTTCCAGGGAAAATAGCTTGCAATCAGGATTGGCGCCAGCACGCCCACCAGCATTTCATTTCGGAAAGCCGTCAGTGCCGCCGCGGCGAACGCCACGGCCAGCAGGCAATCCGCCGGCCGCACCCGCCGCCACGAAACAATCATCGTTAACGCCGCCGCGTACAACAGCAGGTCGAATGCATACGGCGATCCCCACAAACTAGCCGGCGACCATTCGATCAGCGACGATTGCAGCGGGCTATGCCGGTAGCGCAGCACGGCTTCGATTGCGCCGAAGCCGTTCGGGTTCGCGCCCGAAACCACCACCGTGGCCAGGCTCACCGCCAGCCAGCGCCGGACGTCCGCTCGCCGCAGCAGCGCTTCGGCTGTGTACGCACCCACGACGACCCAGCCCAGAAAAAACCCGCCGTGGCAGTTCGCCCAAACCAGGATCAACACCGGTAGCAGCCACAGCCGGCGCCCGCGCTCGCAGATCACGAGGAACACGGCGGTGAAAACGTAGCTCAGGATGCTCGGCCGGTCGTGCGCGAACTCGATGGCGAGCGATGACGCCGCCAGCGCCGCCGCGATTCCCCAAAGCAGGGAGCCGGTGCGCCGCGTGGCCGTCCAGCCAACCGCGCCGCACAGCAGCGCGAGCAGCAGCGCTTTCCAAAACACCACCGCGCCCATGCCGCCGGCCGCTTCGAAACCGTACATCGCGAGTTGCGCCAGCCACTCGTGGGTCAGGTTGAAGTGCCGCGTGGCCGCCTCGCCGGGATAAGCGTCGCGCGCGCCCGCGGTCGTGTAGGCGAACGGGTCCGGCGCCGGCAGCCGATGTGTCCGTGCGCCATGTACCGCCCCGACGCCAGGTGCCACCATGCATCCGTATCGGACAGTTCCGTCGAAAACAGCCCCAGCAGGAGCAGTCCCGCCAGCGCGAGCAGTGCTGCATTCAGCCAGCGCGGGGACTCGGGAAGAGCGGGATCAGGCTTGCGCAAATTCCGAGAATAGCAGAGTGGGGAGGGAGTCAGAATCGCTGAGAAGTCGGGAGTCGGGAGTCAGAAGGCAGGAGTCAGAAGGCAGAAGGCAGAAGGCAGAAGTGAGCGGCCGCAGGATTCTGACTTCTGTCTTCTGACTCCTATCGCCCTCAGCCCAAAAAACCCAAATTCGCATTCGAAAAATTGGCGAGGTTCGGGAACACGCTGGCCAGGCCGGAACTGGAGATGCCGAACCAGGAGCACAGCGTGGCGCCGTATTGGTCGGTCGAAGTGGTGGGGATCCATCGTCCCCGGACGTCGGTATCGTCCGGGCCGCCCAATTGCAGGGTCGGGAACTTGCCGAAGACTCTGCCTCCCTGGACCGCGCCGCCCAGCACGAAGTGATGGCCGCCCCAGGCATGGTCGCTGCCGTTGCCGGAGGTCGGCTGGAAGGTGCGGTTGAAATCGGATTCGGTGAAGGTGGTGACGCTGTCCGCCACGCCGAGCTCCACAGTGGCCTCGTAAAACGCGGCCAAAGCCTGGCTTACCTGCGGGTAGAGGCTGTTGAGCGTCGCCAACTCGCCGGTATGCGTGTCGAAGCCGCCGAGCGAGCAGAAGAATATCTGCCGGCTCATCCCCAAATCGGCCTGCACCTGGATGATTTCGGCCACCTGCTGGAGCTGCGCCGCCAGCGTGGTTTTCGGGAACTGGGTCTTGAGGGCGGTGGATTTGGCCAGCGCGGCGGTCAGCGCCTTGGCATCGCCGATGCTGTTGGCCAGCGTGTTATTGGCCGCCTGCACCAGGGTCACGCCGCTATCCGTCGCGATCATATTGTTGAGCGCGCTCCAGCGCGCTTCCGACGCGGCGGAGGTGTTGAAGCCGGCAAGCTGCAACGATTCGCCCGGCGCCACGGCTACCGGCTGCGTGTTAGCGCCCGCGCCTTGCAGGACGTTGCCCGCCGTCGAGAGGAATACCGGGAACGAAGACGCGTTGAGCTTCTGCGCCGTGACATAATCGGCGGCCCGGCCGCTCCAGCCGGTGGGGCTGTTGCCTTGCGCGATGGATGATTGCCATTCCAGCTGCTGATCGGCGTGCGAGAACAGGTTGTTCGGAATGAAGCCCTGTTGCGCCAAGTACTGCGCGCGCGTGAGCGGCGCCACCAGGGGCCCCAAATTGGCCACCACCGCCAGTTGCTTGTCCGTAAACAGCGAGGCGAGCTCGGTGAGCAGCGAGTGGAAGCCGTAGGGCGCGCCGGTAACGTCGCTCACCGGCACCAGCGAGCTCGTTGGCAGGCCGAGTGCGCCGCGCGCCGACTGGTAAGCCGTGTAGTCGGCGTCGTCCAGCGGAATCACGCTGTTGTTGGAATCGTTGCCGCCGAACAGGAACACGCAGACCAGGGCGCGATAGTTGGAACTGCCGGCGGCGGCTATCGCCGGCAACAGGCCGAACGGACGCAGCGCCAGCGTGCTCACCGAGGCTGCTCCGATGCGAATGAATCCACGACGCGAAAACATGCTTGGCTCCTTTACTGAATCACCTGGTATGCGCTCGAGGTCAGCACCAGGTAGAGAACCGCCTGCGCGCGCGCTGTTGGGCTGGTGACCGCGCCGGCCGCGGCCGCAGCTTGCTCGCTCAGTCCGGGCGGCATGGTGCTGTGCAGAAAAACATAGCTCGCGTAATCGAGCAGGCTGCTCAAGTCGCTGCCACGGCTCACGAACGGCGTGAGATCCACGGTGGTGGTTTTGTCGAGCTTGCCGTACAGCGCGGCGTTGATGACATCGGCCCGCTCAGCCGCGGCTTGCGTGGAGTAGATCTGGAACTCGGGCGCAAGCTGCCCGCCCGAAATCCGGTAGAGGGGCGAAAAATAGCTGAACACGCTGGGCTCGTAGAACAAGTCCTGCCCCATCAGGTTGGCCTCGTTGTAGACCGTGCTGCCCGCGCCGAGCGTCGCGTTCAGCCCGCGCAGCAGGTTGGCCATGAAGAGCACCGGCTCGCGCAGGTGCCCGAAGGCCGGATTGGGTTCGGCACCGATTTCGGCACCGATCTGGTCGCCTTCACGCGCTTCCGGGTCGCTGAGAATCGCCGTGATCACCGCCGCCATGTCGCCGCGGACGCCCTCGCCATTGTTCTCGAAGGCGGTCGCCACGCGCTGAATGTAGGCCGGGCTCGGATTACTGGTGACCAGGTGCTGGATGAGTTGCCGGCCGACGAACGGCGCCATGGTGGGTTGCGCCATCAGAGCGTCCAGCAACGATTCCAGATCTTGCTCGGCGGTCTGGCCGGCGGGAATCTGAATGGCGCCGAAAATCGTCTTGGCGCTGGTGTCGTGCTCGGCCTCCACCGGGATCATCTGGCCGAAGTAGTAGGCGGGGTTGTTGTTCTTGGCGGTGGCGCCGGGCGCGGTGGGATACGTCCAGCCGGTCAGCATCTTGGCCTCGCTAGTGATTTCCGCCTGGTCGTAGGTGGGAACCGGGTTGCCGCTTGCATCGAGCGCCGGGCTGCCGTCGGGATTGAGCTTGGTCAGGCCCAGCGTGAACAACTGCAACAGCTCGCGAGCGTAGTTCTCATTGGCCGAGGTGCCCTTGGAGGCGTTTCCCTTGTTGTTATTGGCCATGCTGAGATAGGTCCCCATGGCCGGGTTCAGGGTGACCGCTTTGATAATGTCGCGGTAATTGCCGAAAGCGTGATCGCGGAGGATCCGCCAGTAGGGGGGAATCGCGTAAGCGGGTTTCACCTGCACCGCGGAGGCGACGAAGATCTCCGACAGGGCGAACGCCACCCGCTGCCGCAGTTGATCCGGCCCGTTGACGGCGTTTGCAAAAAACGCCCGCTGGACCGGCGTGAGATCCTCGTTGGTCTTTCCCGCCGAATTCAGCAGAGGCTGGTCCGGCAGGTCGGAGGTGTTCAACGTGAACTGCGCGGCCAGCCAGGTGTTAATGCCCACCTGTTCCAGTTGCGCGATGGAGGCGGGTGTAGGCCCCCAGGTCGCCTGGTCGAGGAAGCGGGCGGCGGCAAGGTCGCTCATCAGCGGGGACCCTGTTTGGCCGGCGGCGGGATTGAGCGCCGCGATGGCGGCGAATGCGGCTGCTAGAAAGAGCTGCTTCATAAACCCCTTGAAAAGTTCATGGTGATGATAACCCAGCGCTCCGGAGAAAGTAGCGCAGCAAATTCCGATGAAAGGCGGACGGCCTGCCCTACCTGGAAAAGATGTGGTCGAGGTGATGCTGCATGTGAACGATGTAATCGTCGATGAGGAACTCCAGCGTCACCGGGCCGGCATCCCCTATCCGGCACGGCGCTGTGGATCGCTCCGCCGGAATGGCGTCGATTACGGCCGCCAGTGACTGGTTCAGGCTCTTCCAGAGGTCGATCACGTCCTGCCATGGCATCGCGGCGTAGCCGCCCAGCTTCACCCAGCCCGGCCCGTCATAAGAGGGTCCGGCGAACTCCCCCTCCAGAGCCGCCTTGATGAACCGCACGCGGTTGTTGATCGCGGAATCGGCCAGGTGCCCCAGTTCCTGCTTGTTGGACCAGCCTTCCGGATCCGCCGCCGCGGCGCCGGCGGATGGTTCCGCCATGGCGCGCAGCTTAGGCTCGGCCTGCGCAATCAAGGTTCGCAATCGGCGTGAACTTAGGGACATGCTCCAGTGTCGCATGTCGCCGCGGCGTGGTAGGCCTAAGCAACGCGGTTTCGACGGGGATCGTCAGGTCTGGTGCCCCTCATGCTGCCCAAAGACGAACCTTTTTCCTCGGCCGAGGCCTTCCGCATGGCAAGCTCGCGGTAAACGTTAACCGCTGCCCGGAGTTGCTTCACTTCTTCGCACAACTCCGCGTTCTCCTTGGCGAGCTGCCTGACCGTCAGCAGCATCAGGTGCGGCGAGATCTGAACCCCTCGATGAGAATCATCGGTCTGCATTGTTATCGTTTCGATACGTAATGGGGGTACCAATCACATAATAACGTTAACGCTGCACTTTATGCTAAAGGAATGATGCGGGGAGCTCTATTGCTCATCATTACCCCCAAATGAGGGCAAGAAAGTATTACCGCAAAAGGGTGTAATTGTTGCTTTCGACCCGAACGACTACGACGTACGCCGGCTAATGGCGAAAGCCATGCGAGAACTCATAGATTCACCGAGTTATCGAGCACGAAGGTGAGGCGTGTTTCCGCCGGGATTTTGACGCGCGGCCCTTTGGTAGCGGCCTCGGCGCCGGCTCCCGCGGCCCCGCCGGCGCCGGCGCCGATGGCAGCGCCCTTGCCGCCGCCGGCAATGCCGCCAATCACGGCTCCGACGATCGCGCCACCGGCCGCCATGGCGCCGGTCTTCTGCCCGCGCGAATCGCTTTCCCGGGTGATGGTTTGCGTATTCACGTCCACCACCTTGCCACTCACCTTCACCGTCCACAGCGCCAGCGTGAGTTCGGCGCGGCCGGTGAACTTGCCGGAATCCTTGGCGTTCACCAGTTTGACCACCACGTCGGCTCCGCGCGGAATCACGGTCTGGCCGTCGATCACCACCGGCTCGTCGAGCGCCGCGGAGTAGTTCTGACCCACGGTTACTTTATCGGAATCCACGGCGTCGATCATCCGCACCACGAAGTTAGTGCCCTCCGGGAGCACAACCGGCGGCGGCGCCGCGGAGGGACGGGCTGAGACCGAGGGTTCCTCGCCCGGCTTCAGGATAGCGACGGCGGGCGCGCTGTCGCTGCGGCGCGCGGATAAGGTGCCGGAATCGGCATCGGCATCCGGTGCACGGCGCAGCGTGGGTTGGCCGGAATCCGCATCGGCGTCCGGCGCACGGCGCAGCGTGGGTTGGCCGGAATCCGCATCGGCATCCGGCGCACGGCGCAGTGTCGGCCTGCCCGAGTCAGCGGCGGCTTCCGGCGCACGGCGCAGCGCGGGACGATCGGGATCCACCGGGGCGGGCGTGTTGGCCGGAAACTCGATCCGGTATATGTCCGCCACGTCGACAGTCTCGACCTTGCCGGCGACCTGGATCTGCACCTGGTGTGCCGTGCCGCCTAAATAGGTGCCATTGATGACGCGACCGCTCTTCAGCGTGATTACGTCCGCCGAAGCGGCGGTAACGAGAGCGAGTACCAATACAGTCGATAACCAACGCATAGGTATCCCTTGGATTTTCCTTCTCATTGTACGACGCACGCCGCAGCCCGCGTGTTTACATCGATTTCGCCAGGCTCACCGCAACGCGGAGTGCGCCACGGCCTTGCCTTGCTCGATGCCCTGCCGGTAGATTTCCTTCCGCTGGCGCCGTCCCAGCGGGCCGTCGCCTGCGTGCAACCGCTCCAGTCCTTTGCCGACCAGGTACGTGCCGGCGTAGGCGATGGCTCCCTTGGGGATCAACCCGCCGCCGAAGGGAATCTTGCCCGCCAGTTCGCGCGCGAGCGCCCGCCAGCCAAATGCGCTGGCTCCAATCGAAAGAATCTCCAGCTTTTGCTGGCCGAAGCCCACCGGCTTGCCACTAGCCGCGGCAATCAGGAACGCCATGCGGAACTGGTTGGCGGTGAGGAAAGCCGTGTCGGAAGCCCATTCGCCCAGCGCCCAGGGAAGCTCGATCAAATTGGGCACCACGTCCGGCAGCGCGGTGGCGATGGCGAAAAGGGCGTTCTCGCAGGCTACGGCCTGGATGACGCGATCCACCACCACGCGGCGGAACGCGGGATGTTGCCGCGCCAGCGCCAGCGCAATATCGTCCCGTTGGCCGGCAATCTGGGCCAAAGTGCCGCCGGGAACCGACAGATCGAGTGCGTAAGCTCCCGGGGGCGCCTCGATGCCGGCTTCGCAAATCACCAGGTCGACGCGTTCCGGCGCGCCCGCGGTGCCGGCGCGAAAAACGAACTCGCACGGTCCGCCGCCGCTGGTCAGGAAACCCTCCAGGCGTGCGTAGGCGTGGTCGGTGGATGCCACCAGCCCGATCGTCACCAGCCGGCCGGCGCGGCTGCGGACTTCCTCCGGGTTCAGCAGGGCCATCGCGCTTCGTGCCTGCTTCAGCAAGGTCAACATAAAATCAGCGGGGCCGTTCGGAACCGGTGAGGCGGAACATCACCTGCAATCCCTTACGCCATTCTACTCCTATCCCAACTCGCTCGACCTCGATCGAGGGCGAGAAGAACTCGAGGATGGTCTCCGTGCTGGGATGGAATTCTAGCGAAGGCGCCACCAGCAACAGCCGCGGCGGGCCGGGCGCCAGCTCGATGCCGGGGAAATAGCCGGCCGGTGGGAACTCGCGCCGGTCCAGGTGCCACTTCACGCGGATCCAGTAATCCAGCGCCTGCAAAGGCAGGTGCAGATCCGCGGACGCCTTCAATTCCACTACCACCAGCCGGCCGGTATGATCCACCGCCAGCAGGTCCAGGATGCCGCGCTCACCGCCGGCGAACGCGGGCACCTGGCCGTAGACCGGCTCAGGCCGCAACGTCGCATCCAGGATTTGCAGGTGCGCGCGGGCTTGGGATTCGAGCCATGCTTCCGGGAACTGGCGGTAGAGCGGGTGGTCGCGGTCCGCCGTCTCGGGCGATCGCGCACGGTCGAGCGACTCGGCCAGGCGTTCGATCCGCTCCAGGTCCTGCTCGCCGGCAGGATGATGCCGGCCCAACCCGAACGAAAGATTCTCGCCATCCAGTTCGGCGAACTCGATGCCGCGCACACGCAGGCTGATGCGGCCTCCGCTCTTGAGGACTTGCTCGACGCCGCCCAGCGCGGCGATGCTCTGCCAGCGTACGCCGGCGCCAGGCGCCGGGCGGCGAAACGGTTCCAGGCGAGTGTCCAGATTGCCGTGATCGCGCGGGTCTACCAGCGACACGAAATCCTCGTCCGAGTAACGAAACAGTTCCAGCCGGGCGGCGGCTGGATCGAGGCAAAGCAGGCGCAAGGCGGCGGCGCGTTCCTGGCCCTGCGGCAGGTACAGCGCCAGCCCTTCCACCGTCACGCGGCGCTCGCGGCGGCGCAAGTACGCCAGCCAGATCAAGCCGAAGGACACCACGCCGGCCGCGTCGCCCTCTTCCGGGCAGGCGATAGCCGCCCACCCGTGCTGCCCGTGGCGCAAGAAAGCGCGCGGGAAGGCTGGTGAGAGGCTGTGCTCCAGGTTGGGCTCGGTCGACAGCTCGGCCAAAGTCCACTCCGGAAACTGGCGCCGCAGGAACAGCCGGAAGCGCTCGCGAAAGACCATTCGCCCGCTGCGCCGGCCCATCTCCGCGCCCGCGCGCCGCGCCAGATCGAGCAGGTACATGGGCCCTTCGCGCCGGGCGAAGCGCTCGACCACCATTTCGAGGCGCCCGGCCGAAGCAACGCCAACGCCGGTGACGCGGCGCGTCAGGTTGCGCGTGCGGTCCCAGGCTTGCAGGGTGAGGCGAGCGCCCCGCAATTCCAGGGCGAAGTTGCCGTCGCTGAGCGGGAGCAGTTCCTCACCTGGTTCCAGCAGCGCCGGCTGCCGAGCGCTAGCGAGAAACGCTTCGATGGCGGCGCGGGCCTCTTCCCCGCAACGGCCCGCCGCCCGCCGTTCAGGTGGCATCGGAAACCGGATTATAGCGCGCGGCCCATTTGCGGTCGTGCCGTCGACACTAATGCGGATTCGGATGCGATCGCGCGGTGAGGCTATTCTCTCGAACAGCGGGTCTCTAGGCTGAGGGACTCCGCCGAATGCCGCCTTCTCACCGCCTATAACCCTCCGCAGGACAACTTCAGCAGGCCAGACCTGAAAGCGCGGAAGCTGGGCGACAGATTCGATTCAACATCGAGGTGCGGCCCGATTACACGGGCCCACCTACACTTCTCCCCTCCGACCCTCGGATATCCTTCGGCACTGAGCGCGGCCGATCCGCCCGGGAACACCGCCTCAGCCAGCGTCTCCCACGTTCCGCAGATCGAGTCCTGGCGGTAGGAATGAAGGACAGCCTTTTTCGCTCTCGGGAAGGCTTTGACGATGGCGCTTTGGTCACCGAGCAGCCAAGCCTCGATCTCCTCTATTGCGAGCCGGAAAAGGACTCTCGGCCGCGGGCGGCACCGGTTCTGAACTTGGAGCAATTCCTGCTTGAACGCGACACAGTCCCGGTCATCGAGATCGACAACCACGACGACCGCGGACTGCGCGGTTTGAAGGCTTTTCCCATACCCAGCCAGTATCCTTGGCAACTGATCTAGAAGGATGCGCTTCCAGGGATCGGTCTTGCCCCGGAGATCTCGGGGGATCCTGCCAATCCCTTTGTAGGCGTGTGTTCTCCAGGTATGCGGCTCTCCATTCCTACCAAGGATCTTTGGCAGCAATGAGCCGAGAAGCAACTCGCCGGATGCGTCCTCGACCAGGATCTCGAAATGCATCAGGCCGTCCTCGCGTCCAGGTAGTCGCTATACCAAAGGCTGCCGAGTGGCAACCCTTCCTCGACCATGCTTTGAACAGTCGGATCCGCGCTGGCTTGCCTGATCGTCGAAAAGCCGTCCGCGCCTTTCTCCAGAACCCACGTCTCGTCAGGCCATAGTGCGTCCACGAAGTATGGCTGGTGAGTCGTTACGAAAATCTGGGGGGCATTCTTCTTACCCGTTGCGTGTGCCCGAAACTCAGAGGCGAGGGTCTCCAGCAGTTTATGGTAGAGACCATTCTCCGGCTCTTCGATGCAGATGAAAGGCGCGGGGTCCGGGTCCTCCAGCAGCAACATATAGGCGAACATCTTCAGGGTGCCGTCGGACATCTGTTGCGCAAAGAACGGGTCCTGGAACCCGCGATCGTTAAACCTAAGGAGAAGCCTGCCATCGTCGGTCTTCTTCGTGTCGATCTTCTTGACGCCCGGGATCTTTGCAGCAATCTGGTTCAGAATCGACTGAAACCGGCCCCTGTAATCGCGCTCCATGAACTGGACCACGTTGCCGAGGTTGTCGCCGTACATGTTCAGGTGTTTCTGCGGACCGGCCATTGGCAGGCTGCGCGCCGCGTCAGGCGTAAAGTAACTTAGATACCAGCTTTCAAGGAACTTTCTGAATTTCGCAATGCGCGGGTGAGCCTTTAGAGTCCCCAGCGTAGCAACGCCCAGTTTTCTCTGGTCGGTCAATTCGACCGCAACTCGACTTGGCTCTTCGCCTTTGCCCTCGAAGCTCTCCTCCCCCGACCACGCCGATCCCTCCCCGCCTTTTAGGTGAAGGAACGAGAGGGGCCAACCCCTGGATTCTCCTTTGCGCCGCTGGCGCAGTCGCTCTTCGGCGACGTATGGGCGGCCAGACTTATCACGACTAATCGAGAGTTCGTAGGTTATTGGCCGGTCGCCGGGGCTCTCGCGATAGTAGATCTCGAAATGAATCGGCCCGCTTTCGCCGGACGAAACCAGCCGATCGAAGCCACCCCGCTGCTTGAGGTCGCAGGCTTCCTCCACGCCGACCGCCAAGCAATCGGACAGAAACCCGAAGGCGTCGAACAACGTGCTCTTGCCGACTCCGTTCTTACCGATAACTGCTACAAGGGGCGTAAGAGCCGGGGCGTTCTGCTGGTTCCAAAGCTTGCCGATTGTGATGTCCTTCAGCGCACGGTAGTTCTGGACGCGGAAACCCTCAATTAGAGCCATGGATTTTTCCTTTGTGCAAACACGACAGTCGGCACCCCCTAAGCATAACGTCGGCTGGGTGCTCTTGGGTAACTGGCTGCGGAACACCGATACCTACACACGGTTGCACCTTTGTGCCCTCTTCTTCTCTCGCTCAATCCAGCTTTTCAAGCGCTGAGACCCACGCTTTCGGAGTTGCTCCAAACGTTCGGCGGAACATTTCGACAAAAGCGCTGGGTTGACGGTAACCGATCGCGAACGCGACTTCCTTGATGGAACATCCCGAAACCAGGAGTTCCACGCCTTTCACCAGCCGGACCTGCCGACGCCACGATTCGAAATCGGTACCGACGTCTTTTCGAAACGCTCGCTCGATAGTCCTGACGCTCACGCCTGCGTCGGCACACAACGCCGCCAGCGGCTTCGATTGGGCCGGGTTCGTCAGTATAGCCTCGGCGACCGCAAGCGCCCGCTGTTCCTTGGGCAGTGTCACGGAAGTCGGCATGGGGGATGCGTTTTTGAGATGCAGGATCAGCAGGTCGCGCAGCGCGCACTCATTACGGTTTCGCGTGCGTAACTGCCCGATGCGCACCGCCTCCACGATCAGCTCCCGTAGGAGCGGCGTCACATGGAGCACGACGCAACCGCGCGAGAATGAGGAAGCGAGGCCAGGCCGCAGGTAGAGCGTGCGCATGGAAACCGGCCCGGGCATATGAATGCGGTGGCAGGTTCGCGCCGGTATCCACAGCGCAAAGTGAGGCGGAATCAACCAGACGCTCTGGCCCGTGGATACCTCCATCGCGCCGCGGGTGGCGTAAATCAACTGGTCGGACCCGTGCGCGTGCTCGGGAACGCGAAATCCGCGCGGGTATTCGTAGGCCAGCGTGGCGACGGAAACGCCGCGTTTCGGGTCGAACTCGGTCAGAATCTCCATGTCGCACCAGCCATATATTATGGCGCAACAACCGTCTTGCGACAAAGGAGCGTCTTGGTACATGCTATCCCCATGTCTCCACACGCAGGGCTCGGCAAGTACAACATCATCGGATTCGCGACCATCGTCGATGTGGAGCGCGCCAAGGAGTTCTACCGCGACACACTCGGCCTGCGTCTTTTGAGCGAAGAACCGCCCTTTGCGCTGGTATTCGACGCCAACGGCATCATGCTGCGGCTTGGCATGGGCAAGGAACTTCCGCCGGCCCACGGCACGGTGTTGGGGTGGCAGATCCCGGATATTGTCACGGCGGTCGGGGACCTGGTACAGGCCGGAGTTCATTTCGAACGCTATGAGTTCCTGAAACAGGATGAGCTGGGCATCTGGACCGCACCCACCGGAGCAAAGGTGGCTTGGTTCAAGGATCCGGACGGAAACATTTTGAGCCTCTCGGAACATCCGGAGCTGAAGAAGTAAGGCCCGCGCGCCGGCGGTGGGTCCTGGAAGCGAACACGCCGCCCCGATCCGTGTATTTGCCGCGTTGAATCCCTACCGTTCCTTGGCCGAGACGGCCCATCGATGGCTCCAATCACCAGTAGCCCGGCAAATCGGCCCAGCACGGCACCGCCCCGGTACCGATAGTACTTCGGTTGGCTATAGCGTCTGATTCCATCCGCCGATTACCCTCACATGAACATGAAAAATCGCTCAACGCGGCCTCGGTTCGCCGGCGAACGGGTTTTGCCCGGAGCACCGGACGACAACGGGCAGACGTTCGCGACCCGGCAGCGGCTCTGGGAGCGAGCCCAAAGGCTCTACGCGATCGGTGAATTGCACCTGGCGGCGCAGTTGCTCTCCGAGCTGGCGGCTGGCAGGCGCCCGCACCAGTCGGAAGCCGGCAGGGAGGCGGTCAATGGCTGACTTCTTCGCCGGTTTGGGCCATTCGCTCGGTGTCTTCCTTGGCTACCTGGGGATTCATGGTGTCAACGGACTCGAAGCGGGCCTATACGTTCTCGGGGTGACCGTCTTCCTTGTGCTTTGTGCGGCCATACACTCGGCGCTGCGAATGGCTTTCCTGCGCTGTTCTGCCAGGAAGTTGTAGCAAGCGGAGAGTCGAGACTGAAACGCAGATGCGCGCGGCCGTAGCCTTCCGATCCTGCGCGCGGACACCGCGCCGACCGCCAACGCCCAGCCTGGCCACCTAGCCGCGGATAAAGAGACGAACGCCTGGCTCAGAAAAACCTGCCACACGGAACGCCGCCTCCATCTTGCGCAGCACTACTCTCGCTGCTTTTTCCAAGGCGTGTTCTCAATCGCGATCCCTTCACCGCTCCAGGCTCGCACCATAATCACGGCATTCCCGGAGCTTCGCCGTTTGCGTCGACTCCCGATTGGCCCGAGCGGGACGATGGGTATGGCTCGAAAGAGGCATGAACGCGAAGCGCAGGGCACCCGTCAGAGGGAACGTATGAAACCAACAGTCGGCATCCTCATTGGCGCGTTGTTCGCATCCGGGCAGCAGCCTGCTGCGCTGGCTACGGACTCCCAGCGGCCCGAAGCTGTGTTCACCGTCACCTCGACGCTGGTGCAAGTCGACGCCGTGGTGACCGATTCCAAAGGGCGACACATCACCGACCTCACGCCGGAAGACTTCCAGCTCTTCGAGGACGGCAAGCTGCAGCATTTGACACACTTTTCGTACGTGCAGGTAGCCCCGGAGCCCAATGCCTCGCCGGCGTTCCTGGCCGCGCGTGCGAAACCTTCGCCCAAGTCCGTTGCGGTTTTGCCTCCGCCACCGCTAGCGCAACTTCGCCGGGAAGACGTGCGGCGCACCATCGTGATGATGGTGGACGATCTCGGCCTTTCCGCGGAAAGCATGGCATTCGTGCGCAAGTCGCTGCGCAAGTTTGTCAACGAACAGATGCAGCCGGGCGACCTGGTCGCGATCTGCCGGACCGGCGCCGGATCGGGCTCTTTGCAGCAGTTCAGCGGCGATAGACAGGTGCTGCTGTCGGTCATCGACGGCCTGCATTGGAACCCCAATGGCCGCGTTGGCGTGACGTACTTCGACCCGTACGGCAAGTACTCGGCGCTGGCCGAGACGATTGGGGGAAGCGGCCTCGGCACGCCCAACGGCGCTTACGGGTCGCTCGATGTGTCGTATGACGTCGCACGAAACGCTAACGCCACCGTCGGCACGCTCGGCGCGGTCAACTATATAATCGGTGCGCTCCGCGAGTTGCCGGGGCGCAAATCGATCGTGCTGTTCTCCGACGGGCTGCAACTGTTCGAGGCCGGTTTCTATCCGGAGATGCACGGGCCCGGCACACAGTTGGTGAGCCCGGTCTCGGATGCCTATGACGAAGCCGAGCGCGCCCTCCGCCACCTGATCGACCGGGCCAACCGGTCTGGCACGGTGATCTACACCATGCAGACCGCCGGACTCCAGACAATGCAAGTGGACGCCCAGGACAAGCCGCACCTGGAACCTGTGCACCCGACAGGGCTGGGGCAGGAGGTATTCGGTTCGCAGTTTGCGGAGGGTGTGCTGAATGGCATGACCCACGCCGGCGCGTTCGGCGGAAGAGACGAACTCAACAACATTCAACAGGCGAGTCTCGCGTACCTTGCGGACAGAACGGGCGGCCTCGCGTATGACAACGGCAACGACCTGAACTGGGGGCTCGATCAGGTGCTGGCAGACCAGGCAGGCTACTACCTGCTGGGGTACCATCCGCCGGAAAGCACGTTGAATGGCAAGAACAGCGCGAGCGACTTCCACCACATCCAGTTGAAAGTGACGCGCGCCGGACTGCACGTGCGCTCGCGGTCCGGGTTTTTCGGGGAGACCGACGACCAGGCGCTTCCCAAGTACTCGACGCCGGTTGAACAATTGCACGCCGCCATGTTGTCACCGTTCCAGTCCTCCGGCGTGGGCGTGCGGCTGACGGCACTGTACGCGGAGGTTCCGCGGCAGGGTCCGGTGGTTCGCAATCTGCTGCGGATCAACGCGGCCAACCTGAGCTGGTGGCCCGACACACACGGCAGCCAATGGGCACAGCTCCATCTGGTGGTGGTGGCGACCGGCGCCGGCGACCAGCAACTGGCGGCAGTGGACCGCGTCTTCGACCTGAAGGTAGGACCGGGAAAGATGGCCGAAGCGCTGCTGGATGGCGCGTTGTATACGCTGGACGTGCCGGTTCCGAAGCGCGGGGCATACCAGATTCGCGTGGCGGTGCGGGACGAAACGACGGCCAAGATCGGCTCGGCCACGCAGTTCATCGAGATCCCGGATTTGAAGAAGACGGAATTCGCGCTGACCAGCGTGGTCCTGCAGGATGGCGAACGCTCGCCGGACAAGTCCGACGCGTTGGACATCACGCCTGCGCTGCGCCAGTTCAAGCGCGGCGGATCGACTCGAGTTTCTGTGCGAGGTCGAGAACGGCGGCAAGAAGGAGCCGGGCGTGGACCTGGCGACACGGGTGCGCGTTCTGCGCGACGGCAAGGAAGTGTACTCGGCGCCGGCGCGGCTGATTGAAACGCAAGGCAGCGTGCGGGCCGTATTCGGCGGGCTGAAGCTGGCTGAGAATATGGCGCCCGGCAACTACGATCTGCAAGTGATCGCGACCGAGCGGAACGGCGGCAAACCGGTAACGGCCGCCGGCCAGTGGACGGATTTCACAGTGGTTCCGTAGCACGTAGAGCGGCGATCAGTGAGAATGAGATATATGAGAGCAGCAGCCGGCATATTGATTGGCGCTTTGTTCGCTTCCGGGCAGCAGCCTGCCGCCTCCGGGCAGCAGCCTGCCGCACCGGCGGCGGACGCACAGCGGCCAGACATCGTGTTCACCGTCACCTCGACCCTGGTGCAGGTGGACGCGGTGGTGACCGATTCGAAAGGGCACCACATCACCGACCTGAAACCGGAAGACTTCCAGGTTTTCGAGGACGGCCAGTTGCAGAAGCTGACGCACTTTTCGTATGTCCAGGTAACTCCGGAGCGCAAGGCAGCGCCGGAGCCCAAGGCCGCGGGGCCCAAGCCTTCCCGCAACGGCGTGTCAGAGCTGCCTCCGGCGCCCTTGGCGCAGATTCGCCCGGAGGACGTGCGGCGCACCATCGTGCTGATGGTGGACGATCTCGGCCTTTCCTTCGAGAGCATGGCAAACGTGCGCAGTTCGCTGCGCAAGTTCGTCAACCAGCAGATGCAGCCGGGCGACCTGGTGGCGATTTGCCGGACCGGCGCCGGATCGGGCGCGCTGCAGCAGTTCACCGTCGATAAGCGGGTGCTGTTGTCGGTCATCGACGGCTTGCGCTTCAACTTCAATGGACGTTATGGCCTGAGTTACTTCGATCCGTACGGCAAGTACTCGGAGCTGGCCGAGACGATTGGGGGACGCGGCCTCGGCACTCCCAACGGCGCTCCCGGGTCGCTCGATGTGTCGTACGACGTGGAGAACAACGCTATTTCCACGGTCGGCACAATCGGCGCGGTCAATTATATTGTCGCTGCGCTCCGCGATCTGCCGGGGCGCAAGTCGATCGTGCTGTTCTCCGACGGCTTGCAACTGTTCGAGGCCGGTTCCTTTCCGCAAATGAAGGGGCCGGGCACGCAGGCGGTAGCCCCGTCCTCGGGTGCTTATGACGTGGCCCTGCGCGAACTGCGCCGCCTGATCGACCGGGCCAACCGGTCGGGCACCGTGATCTACACCATGCAGGCCGCCGGCCTGCAGACGCTGCAACCGGATGCGGGAGACAAGGCCCCCCTGGACCAGGTGCAAACGACAGGGCCGGGGCAGGAGGTGTTCGGTTCGCAATATGCGGAGAGCGTGCTGAACGGTATGACCCACGTCGGTGCGCTCGGCGGAAGGGATGTTCTTAACAACATCCAGCAGCAGAGCCTCTCGTACCTTGCGGACAGGACCGGCGGGCTGGCCTACGAAAATGGCAACGATCTGAATTGGGGCCTCGACCGGGTGTTGGACGACCAGGCGGGTTACTACCTGCTGGGGTACCATCCGCCGGACAGCACGTTGAATAGCAAGAACAGCAGGAGCGACTTCCACCGCATCCAGGTGAAAGTGACGCGCGCGGGGCTGCACGTGCGCTCGCGGTCGGGGTTCTTCGGCGAGACCGACGAGCAGACGCTTCCCAAGTTCACTACGCCGCTCGAACAATTGCACGCAGCCATGTTGTCGCCGTTCCATTCCTCCGGCGTGGGATTGCGGCTGACGGCGCTGTATGCGGAGGTTCCCAAGGTAGGCCCGGTAGTGCGCAATCTGCTTCGCATCAACGCTTCCGACCTCGCTTGGCAGCGCGACGATCACGGCACCGACTGGGCGCGGATTCTGCTGGTGGCGGTGGCCACCGGCGCGAGCGACCAGCCGCTGGCAAGGGTGAGCCGCTCTTTCGATGTACGGTCGCCGGCCGGAAAGATGATCGAGACGATGCGGGATGGCGCTTTGTACACGCTGGACGTACCGGTGCCGAAGCGCGGGGCTTACCAGATTCGCGTGGCGGTGCGCGACGAGGCGACGGCCAGCATCGGCTCGGCCACGCAGTTCATCCAGATCCCGGATTTGAAGAAGCGGGGATTCGCGTTGGCCAGCGTCATCCTGCAGAATGGCGACCAATCGAACCAGCCCGGACTGCCGGGCATCGCGGCGACGCTGCGGCAGTTCCAGCGCGGGGGGTCGCTGGAGTTTCTTTGCGCGGTCGAAAACGGCCACAAGAAGGGGCCGGAGGTGGATCTGGCTACGCGGGTGCGCGTTCTGCGCGATGGCAAGGAAGTGTACTCGGCGCCGGCCCGGCTGATCGACGTGCCCGGCAGCGGGCGGGCCGTGTTCGGCGCGCTGAAACTGGCGGACAGCATGACTCCCGGCGACTACGATCTGCAAGTGATCGCGGCAGAGCGAAACGGGGGTAAAGGCGCAGCGGCCGGGCAGTGGACGGATTTCACGGTGCTGCCGTAGAGCAGCGGAACGAAGAGGGGCTCCGCCCCACCAGAGGCAGGGAAAAATGCGCCTGCAAGCGGGCGTTGGCAAGCCTCAGCCAGGCCTCAGCCTGCCCCACCCGACGTCCTGGGGCGCCATGTCACCTACCCGCGCGGATTGCATCTGGGATAATGAAGGCAGGAGCTACCCGTGCCCGGCTGGTTGCAGATCGTCCTGGTGATGGCGGCGTACATCGTGTTGATGCGATGGGTGCTGCCGCGCCTGGGCATCGGCACTTGAATGGCGGACTCCTGCGACGCCGCGGCGCGGCGTGAGACACGGCAAAAGGCGAAGCCGGGCGAGTAACGGCACCGACCGGGCTTGCGCGCGGCGGTTGGCAGGTTGGGGACCCGCCTCACAAGGCAGCGCGGTCCAGGCTACCGTCTTCACGGTTTCGACAGCCGACGCCGGAAGAAGCGTGCGTATCGTTGGTCACTGACCACAATATGGAATCTCCACCATTCGTTCAGGAAGTTGGCAATTCTAATGCCCAAATCCCTGCGACCGGAATGAGCCTGCAAAGCAGCGGCCTTCTTCCGGTAGACGTCATGCTCGGCCTTGTGCTCTGCGTAGCCCGGGTAGCCTCGTACGCGGAGCACCAACTCTTCCCGTTGCAAATGCCATTCCGCATACCGGTTCACCTCCTTGAGGGCTGTTGGGGCGAACGCGCCGCCCTCGCCTGAGTACGTGCACCTGACCAGCTCGCCGACGAGCTCGATCAGGTGGCGGTGCTGGACATCCAGTTCAGCAACGCCGACGCTCCATTCCTCGCGCCACTCGAACGGGTCCATCGCCAAATCCCCTGGTCATCTATCGTCCGCAACAGCCAGTTGCGTTAGGTGGGAAGCGAACGGCCAATCCTCCCGCTGCGCCCGCAGACTGGCGCAGACCTTCACCAAGAGGCGGGGAAGCGATGAAAAACCACGGAGCGGTTCCGATGAGGGATAACAGGGATTTCGCCGTCTCAACCGCCTTGCGGTCGCGGCCCGGCAATCTCAAACTTCAGCGTCATCCGGCTGCCGGTCGCCCACAGTTACCGGGTCAACCGGCTGGCTGTCGAAGAAGCGTGCGTACTGCTGATCGCTGGTCAGGATATGCGATCTCCACCACTCGACCAAAAAGGCGGTGATCGCGATACCGAAGTCCCGTTTGGCCGCGCGAGCCTGCAAAGCAGCGACCTTCTTCCGGTAGGCGTCATGCTCGGCCTTGTGCTCCGTGTAGCCCGGGTAGCCGCGTACGCGGAGCAGCAGCTCTTCCTGTTGCAGATGCTGTTCCGCATACCGATTTACTTCGGCGAGCACGGTGAGCGGATCCACCACTCCACCGGAATCGGTGAACTTCACCAGCCCGCCGAGAAGTTCGATCATGCGGCGGTGCTGGGCATCCATCTCCGGAATGCCAACGCTATACTCCTCGCACCATTTGATCTGCTGCATCCCTAGACATCTCCTGCTTCATGTTACCGGCCGCAACCGCCGATTGCACCCGGTTGCAGGGGCGTTAGCCCGATGTGGGCCGTACCATGGCTGGCAGTACCCGTCGCGCAGTTCGCAACCGAGCGCGGACTGCGGCTTAGGGCTACAGGAACGCCATGGTCTTGACGCCGGAAATGTCGAAACGCGTGAGCATCGCAGGCTCTTGCAGGCTACTTTGTCGTCCATCAGGACCATGTAGCTCTGCGCTTTGGCGAACTTGGCGCGATCGCGCTCATCGCCGCCAGGCGGCAGGCGGTCCACTTTTTGCGCACCACCCAGTGCAAGTCGTACGACTCCGCGCTGCGGCAGTACGGGCAGTTCAAGGTCGCCGGCTCACGATGA
>CAWJLI010000102.1:0-4829 GCA_963843095.1 Bryobacterales bacterium | reverse complement strand
GGCCCCGTTCGCCTTCCTGCATCTTTGCGTTGACATCCGCATTCTCCGAATAGTGCGTTGAAGCGGTGCCGGGATCGTTCAGAATGCGCAGCACCTCCTGCAGCATCACGGAGTTGTCGCCCAGTTTTCGCGCCCGCTCGGCCGCTTCCAGTGCGCGCTTTCGCAATGCTGGAACTTCATCGGCGCTGGCGCGAAGGCGGGACTTGATCACCAGGCACTCTGCCAGCAAGACTTGCATGACTGCGTCGTCCGGGTTGGCCGCGACTAGATGTTCCACTAGGGGCAGCGCTTCGAAGGGTTGGCCTTGCCTCAAGTACTCGATCGCCTTTCGGCGCTCGGCTGCGAGGTCGCCGGGGCCCGCGTCGGATTGGAATGCTGCAGCGCAAGGCGCGGTTGCTGCGATGGCGAACAGTGCGAAGGCCGCCGCGCCACACCGAAGGAAGCCGCTTGGTTTCATGCGGAGGATACTACCATCCCGCATTATCCGTGGAAAGCCTCCGCAGCCGGCCGTCGCTACCGCCGCCGCACCTTCCAGCTTCTTACGGATACAGCCCGCGGATCTTGACGGCTTCGGCCACGCGGCCGATGCCCAACGATGTTGGCCGCCAGGCGCATGCTCACCTTGCGCTCCATCTGGATCTTGAGCACGTCACGGAAAGCGCGCGTCATCACCTTCTCCAGCCGCAGGTTGACGTCCTGCTCATCCCAGAACAGGTGGTTTTCGTCCTGCACCCATTCGAAGTACGACACGGTGACGCCGCCCGCATTACAGAGAATGTCGGGAATCAGGAACACCCCGCGACGGTCGAGGATGCGGTCCGCTTCCGGCGTCACCGGGCCGTTGGCCGCCTCGGCGACGATGCGGGCGCGAATCGTCCCCGCATTCTCCTCGGTGATCGCGTTTTCCAGCGCCGCCGGCACCAGCACTTCGCACTCCAACGCCAGCATCTCGGCCGGTCGCACCGGCTCCGAGCCGGCGAAGCCCATCACGCTGCCGGTTTTCTCCTTGAACGCCATCACGGCGGGTATGTCCAGCCCTTTGGCATTGTAGATGGCAGCCGCGCGTGTCGTTCACCGCAAGCACCCGGAAACCGGCCCTGTCGAGCAGCATGGCGGCGATGGAGCCGGCGTTGCCGAAGCCCTGCACCACCACGCGTGCGCCGGCCACCGGAATGCCCAGGTGCTCGCAGCTCGCCAGCACGGTGTAGATACACGCCGCGCCCGGTGGCCTCATTGCGGCCCAGCGATCCGCCCAGGCTGATCGGCTTGCCGGTCACCACGCCGGGAACCGGATACCCCATGTTCATGCTGTAGGTGTCCATGATCCACGCCATGATCTGCGGCGTGGTGTAGACGTCCGGCGCCGGAATGTCCTTTTCCGGTCCGATCATCGGCAGAATCGCGGTGGCATAGCGCCGCGTCAGCCGCTCCAACTCACCCATCGACAGGGTTTTCGGGTTGCAGGTCACGCCGCCCTTGCCGCCGCCGAACGGAATATTCACCACCGCGCACTTCCACGTCATCCACGTGGCCAGCGCCTTCACTTCATCCACCGTTACATTGGGGTGGTAACGAATGCCGCCCTTGGCCGGGCCGCGCGTGGTGTTGTGCTGCACCCGGAACCCTTCGAAGCGGACAATGTGCCCGGTATCCATGCGCACCGGCACGCTCACTATCAGGACGCGTTCCGGATACTTGATCATCGATCTCACACTGTCGTCGAGCTCCAGCGCATCCGCCGCCAGTTCGAAGTTTTCCAGTGCGACTTCGTATGCGTTCTGCTCTGCCACCGCGGTTGCTAACATGGCAGACCTCCTTTCGAGTCGAGCGGGTCCGGTAAGACCCACCGCCTGAATCATATTCTCAATTAAGCACCACGTCAACGGGGTGCTCTCTGGTCGGCACTCTCTGGCCACCGGCCGGGCTGCCGCCGTCGCTTGCGCGCCCGCCCGGTTGTTATGCTGAACGAGAGTGGCCTTCAATCCCGCCGCACTCGAACGCATTTCGATCTGCGCCACCAACTGGCTGGGCGATGCCGTCATGTCGCTGCCGGCGATTCGCGTGATTCGCCAGGTCTGCCCGCGCGCCGAAATTGCGCTGGTGGCGCGGTCCTGGGTGGCCGAACTCTACGCCCGGGAATCCGCCATTAGCCGCGTGATTCCCTGCCCATCGCCCAGGACCTTGGGCGAGCGGCGCGCTTTCGCCGCCCGGCTGCGCGAGGAGCATTTTGACGCTGCGTTTCTGTTGCCGAACTCATTCGACGCGGCGTTGACGGCCTGGCTGGCGCGCATTCCGGAGCGAATCGGCTACGCCCGCGACGGACGCGGCTTCCTGCTGACGCGCGCGATTGCGCGGCCGGAACCGGGTGACATTCCCCGCCACGAGCGCTTCTATTACCTGGAACTGCTGCGGCGCGCCGGGCTGATCGAGCATTTCCCGGAATCGTCCGCCATCCGTCTGGAGGGCATTCCGGCTGCGCGCGAAGTCGGCGCGGCCCGCTTGCGCGAACTGGGCGTGGATGGCGCGGTGGTCGGCGTCAGCCCCGGCGCCGCTTTCGGCAATGCCAAGCGCTGGCCCCCGGAACGCTTCGCCGAAGCGGCCCGCGCCGTGGCCAAGGCGCTGGGCGCTGCCGTGCTTGTGTTTGGCTCGGCCGCGGAGCGCGAATTGTGTGAGGCTGTGGCTGCGGGCCTGCGCGGTGGGGGCGTGGACGCTCGCAATCTGGCCGGCGGCACGACGCTCGGCGAATTCATCGACCTGGCCGCCGCTTGCCGCCTGTACCTCACCAACGATTCTGGTGCCATGCACATCGCCTCCGCGCTGGGCGTGCCCACGGTGGCCGTCTTCGGCGCGACCGACGACGTCACCACCGGACCCACCGGACCGCTGGCGCGGGTGGTGCGCGAGCATGCCGAATGCAGCCCATGCCTCCTGCGCAATTGTCCCATCGATCACCGCTGCATGACCCGCGTCACGCCGGAGCGCGTGGTCGCGGTTTCGCTCGAACTCTTGAACGCAAACGCCGAGACATGGATACCCGAACCAAAATCCTGACTGCGGACGCCGCCCGCGCGCTGCCCGGCCCGCTGGCCGTGGTGACCGGCTACTTCGACGTGCTCCGCGCCGAGCACGCGCGAGAACTCGCCAGTGTCCGCCGCCGAAGCGGCTCCGCGACTCTGCTGGCACTGGTGCTCCCTTTCTCTGACGAGGTGTTCGACATCCACGCCCGCGCCCGCATGCTGGCCGCGCTACGAGTGGTAGACTACGTGTTGGTCGCCGATGAGATGGAGGCGGACGCGCTCCTCGGAATGCTGCACCCGCAGACCGTGATCCACCTGGAGGCCGATGATGCGCGTCGCAACCGCGAAATCGCGGAGCGGATTCGGCGTGGGCAAACCGGGTTTTAGGGCCAACGCAAAATGACCTCGAGTCGTCTGACGGGCAAACGTGGCGCACGCATTCCTGCGTGCCGCGTCGGCACTCGTGCCGACGCACGGCGGCCCGCAGTGAAGACGCGTCGAGAAGAATCTCGACGCGGCACGCAGGAATGCGCGCGCCACGGCCAAAGACACCTATGCCGATCTCGCAATCCATAGCCGGACAGCTCCAGCAAGCCTCCTGGATTCGCCGCATGTTTGAAATCGGAATCCAGCTTCGCCGCGAGCGCGGGGCCGAGAACGTCTTCGATTTCAGCCTCGGCAACCCGGAAGTGGAGCCGCCCGCGGCGGTGATCGGCGCGCTGCGCCGCGTGGTTGCCGAGAACCTTCCGCATTCCCACGGCTACATGCCCAACGCCGGCTACCCGGAAGTCCGCGCGCAACTGGCGCGCGGCTTGGCCTTATCCACCGGCCTTCCCTTCGCCGCCGAACATCTCATCATGACCAGCGGCGCGGCGGGCGCCATCAACACCGTGCTCAAGTCGATACTCGACCCGGGCGACGAAGTCATCGTTCTCAATCCTTATTTTCCCGAGTATCGCTTCTATATCGAAAACCACGGTGGCCGCGTGGTTCCGGTGGAAACCACCGACCACTTTCTGCCCGATCCGGATCGCATCGCCGCCGCCGTGACGCCGCGCACCAAGGCGCTGATCCTCAATTCGCCCAACAATCCCACCGGCAGGCTCTATCCCGCCGAGGTATTGCGCGAATTGAATTCGATCGTCCGCGAGCCGATGCTCGTCGATCAGCGACGAGCCGTATCGCCCAATCGTTTATGATTCGGTAACGCCGCCCGACACGCTGGCCCTGATCGACCGCTCCGTGCTGGCCTGGAGCTGGTCGAAGGCGATGGCGATCGCGGGCGAGCGGATCGGCTATCTGGCGATTTCGCCGCGCCTCGAGGAAGCCGCGGCTCTCGCCAACGCCTGCACGTTCGCCCACCGCATTCTCGGCTTTATCAACGCACCCGCCATCTGGCAGCGCGTGGTGGCTCTGGAGCCGGATGCGACGGTGGATGTCAGCCTCTACCAGGCCAAGCGCGACCGGCTGTGCGGAGCGCTCCAGGCCATGGGTTATGATGCGCCGCGCCCCGAGGGCTCGTTCTACGTTTTCCCCAGGACCCCGATTTCCGACGACGTCGCCTTCATCCGCGCTTTGCGGGAAGAAGGTATCCTTGCCGTCCCCGGCTCCGGCTTCGGCCGCGGCGGCTACATGCGGCTCTCGCTGACGATTTCGTCGCCCGAAATCGAACGTTCGCTCCCCGGCTTCGAACGGGCGATTCGCAAAGTCGCGGGCGGGGTAACGGTAGACTGAAGCCGCTGAGCAGGCCTACGCCAGCGCGGTGGCTGCAATCCGCCCGCCGGATGCCCCAATAAACTACTTGTTATCATT
>CAWJLI010000101.1:0-76080 GCA_963843095.1 Bryobacterales bacterium | reverse complement strand
CGAGCGGCCCGGCGTGAAGTTCAAGGACGCGGACCTGATCGGCGTGCCTTTCCGCGTGGTGGTCGGCAAGAAGCTCGCCCAGGGCAAAGTGGAACTGGTGGAGCGCCGAACCCGCACCGCCACCGACGTCGCCTCGGGCGAAGCCGCCCTAGCGGTCCTCCAGCGCCTCGGCCGCTAGGTGGGGCAGGTTTCAACCTGCCAACACCCGCTTGCGGGCGCGTCTTTCACCGCTTCTCGCCGCGCGCGATTGTATTCTGAATGGGAGGCTGCAAAGCCCATGACTAAGGACGAGATCATTCTCGCCACCAAGGAATTCCTGTTCCCGGCGGTTTTTCATTACTACCAGGAACCGCTGGTGGTGGCGCGGGCCAAGGACCAATATGTCTGGGACGCCGACGGCAACCAGTACCTGGATTTCTTCGGCGGCATCGTCACCGTGAGCGTGGGCCACTGCAACGACCAGGTGAACGCCGAAGTTCACCGCCAGATCGACACTCTGCAGCACGTCTCCACGGTGTTCGCCAATCGAGCCGCAGGCGGCGCTGGCGAAGAAAGATCGCGTCGCTCACGCCCGGCGGCAAGCTCACCAAATCGTTCTTCACCAACAGCGGCACGGAGGCCAACGAGACCGCCATTCTGGCCGCGCGCTGCTACACCGGCAACACCGAAATCGTGGCGCTGCGCCACTCCTATCACGGCCGCTCCGCGATGGGCATGTCGCTCAACGGCGTCGGCTCCTGGCGGCTGGGCCCTCCTTCGGCCGGCATCGTGCACGCGCATAACGCCTATTGCTACCGCTGCCCGTTCGGCCTCACCTATCCCAACTGCGAAGTGCGTTGCGCGTCGGATATGGAGGAGCTGATTCGCAGCTCCACCGGTGGCCGCGTGGCCGGCTTCATCGGCGAGCCCGTGCAGGGCGTGGGCGGATTCATCACGCCTCCCAAGGAATATTTCCAGATCGTGGAGCGCATTGTCCGCGACCATGGCGGCATCTTCATCAGCGACGAAGTGCAGACCGGTTGGGGACGCACCGGCGGCAAGTGGTTCGGCATCGAACATTACGGCGTCACGCCGGACATCATCACCGGCGCCAAGGGCCTGGCCAACGGCAGCCCGATCGGCCTGACTGTGGCCAAACCCGAGGTGGCCGACGCTGTCACCGGCCTCACCATTTCCACTTTTGGCGGCAACCCGGTGACAGCTACCGCGGCCAAAGCGGTGATCGATTTCATCGAGGAGTGCGACCTGCTGGCGAACTGCGCTGCGACCGGCGCCTACCTGCGCGCCGGCCTGGAGGAGTTGAAAGACAAGCACGAACTGATCGGCGACGTTCGCGGCATGGGCTTGCTCCAGGCGGTCGAGCTCGTGACGGACCGCCAGGCAAAAACGCCCGCCGCCGCCGAAGCCGCCCAGGTGATGGAAGCCGCGCGCGAAAACCGCCTCATCATCGGCAAGGGCGGAATGTACGGCAACGTACTTCGCATTTCGCCGCCCATGAACGTGGGCCGCGCGGACGTAGATCAATTCCTCCAACTGCTGGACCGCAGCCTGGTGGCCGTGCGAAGCCCCAGGCGCTAGAAAACCGCCCTTGCGCGAAGCTAGGCCCGCAATGCAGGGTGATTTACACTAGCCCAAAAGGGCTAGCACGCTGAGGGGTTACAACTGCTAACATGTTGTTTGCAAACCCAGTTGTCCGCTTTCCGCGACGAGGCTCAGGCTATCATGGGCTGTGTCGAAAAACTCAGCCTGCGATACCGGTTGAGCAACCTCTTGTCCTCCGCGGGCGTCTTATAAAACTGCGCCTCAACTGGAAGGACTAGGACCAAAGCTAATGAAGATCGCGATTTTGGGTGGTGACGGCTACTGTGGATGGGCGACCGCGCTTTATTTGTCCCGGCAGGGCCATTCCGTAGCAATTGTCGACAACTTCCTTCGGCGCCAGTGGGACAAGGACCTGAGAGTGGAAACGCTGACTCCGATCCGCACCCTGGCCGAGCGCGTCGAAGCATGGAAACGCCACACCGGCAATGCAGTCGAGGTCTTCGAGGGCGACGTCACCGATTACGGGTTTCTTTCCTCCCTATTCCGCGAGTTCCAGCCGGAAGCGCTGGTGCACTTTGCCGAACAGCGCTCCGCGCCGTATTCGATGATCGACCGCCAGCACGCCGTGTTCACTCAGGCGAACAACGTGCTGGGAACGCTGAACGTGCTGTTCGCCATCAAGGAGTTCCAGCCCGAATGCCACCTGGTGAAGCTGGGCACGATGGGTGAATATGGCACGCCCAATATCGATATCGAAGAGGGCTACATCACCATCGAGCACAACGGCCGCAAAGACGTGCTGCCGTACCCCAAGCAGGCGGGCTCGTTCTACCATCTGTCGAAGGTGCACGACAGCCACAACATGCTTTTTGCCTGCCGTATCTGGGGACTGCGCGCCACCGACCTTAACCAGGGCGTGGTTTACGGAACTGTGACCGACGAGACGGCGCTGGACGATGTGCTGATCAACCGGTTCGATTACGACGAAGTCTTCGGCACCGTGCTGAACCGTTTCTGCGTGCAGGCGGCCTTCGGCTTCCCGCTGACGGTCTACGGCAAGGGAGGGCAAACCCGCGGCTACCTGGACATTCGCGATACGGTCCGCTGCGTCGAACTGGCTTGCCTGAACCCGGCGGCCAAGGGCGAGTGCCGCGTCTTCAACCAGTTCACCGAGCAGTTTTCGGTGCTGGACCTGGCGCGCATGGTGCAGGCGGCCGGGCGGAAGCTGTCGCTCAAGGTCGAGATCCAGCACCTGCCGGACCCCCGGGTGGAGGCCGAACAGCATTATTACAACGCCAAGCACTCCAAGCTGGCCGATCTTGGCCTGCAGCCGCACCTGCTTTCAGAATCGCTGCTCGATTCGCTGGTGAACATCGCCATACGCTACCGCGACCGTATCGACGAATCGCTCTTCCTGCCGCGCGTCAACTGGCGCGAGCCAGTCAACCGCCGCCAGCAATCCAAGGAAGAGCTGGTACTCACCGCCGGAGTGTTGGAACCGTAGGTCAGGCGGGGCACGCCAACGCCCGCTTGCGGGCGCATTTTCCACGACCTCATCCCGAACAGCGTAGGCCGCCCTCATCGCCCGGAGAAACCTGAATACCGGTTACCATCTTGGTCTGGTCATGCCCTTCCGTGGATAAGATGATTCCGCCTTCGGACAGTTCCGGCGCCGGGCGCATGCCCGGCAATCGCGCTTCCATTTATCTGATCGTCGTGCTGGCGGCCGCCGCGGTCTACTGCGGCACCATGATTTCGCCGCCCTCGTTGATGGACGATGTGGACGCGGTGCAGGCGCAGATCGCACGCAACATGCTGCGCTCGGGCGACTGGGTGACGGCGCGGCTGGACGGCATCCCATACCTGGAAAAGGCGCCGCTCATTTACTGGCTGATCGGCGGCTGTTTCAAGCTCTTCGGCGCGTACGATTGGGTAGCGCGGATTCCGGTGGCCCTGTCCGCGGTGCTCCTTTGCTGGCTCACCGCGGCCTTCGGCGGGTGGGCGTTCGGCCGCCGCTCGGGAACTCTGGCCGGCGTGGCGATGGCCACTTCGGTGGGCCTTTTCCTGTTCACCCGCATCCTGATTCCGGACGTGATGCTGACTGCAGCCATCGCGTTCGCGATGTGGGCATTTCTGCGCGCGTTGGACGAGCAGGAGCCGCATCCCCGCCGCTGGGCCATGGCGCTGGCAGCCAGCCTGGGCGTGGGGATGCTGCTCAAGAGCACGGTCGGCG
The DNA here is from genome assembly GCA_963843095.1 of Bryobacterales bacterium. GTDB lineage: Bacteria > Acidobacteriota > Terriglobia > Bryobacterales > Bryobacteraceae > Bog-375. The sequence goes on along the minus strand of CAWJLI010000101.1, from coordinate 72,305 downwards.
TGCTGTTCCCCGTGGCGGCGGCGTTGATTTACCTGGGCCTCACCGGGCAACTGTTTTCGCGCGCGGTGTGGAAGCGGCTGCACCCGTTCTCCGGCGCCGCGGTGGCGCTCGTCATTGCCGCCCCGTGGCACGTGCTGGCGACGCTGCGCAATCCCCCCTATTTCGATTTCACGCTGCGCAGTCTTCCCGGCCAATACCACGGCTTCTTGTGGTTTTACTTCATGAACGAGCAGGTGCTGCGTTTCCTGAACCTGCGCTATCCGCGCGATTACGACACGGTGCCGCTCGCCTACTTCTGGCTGTTTCATCTGCTCTGGCTGTTTCCCTGGAGCGTGTACTTTCCGGCGCTGGCGAAACCGACAGACCACAAAAAGCGATGGTCTGTCCTACCGTGCCGGCCGGTGGACCGCGCTGGGCGGTCGCGCCTGCTGGCGCTTTGCTGGATCGGTTTCGTGCTGGTCTTCTTCAGTTTCTCGACCACCCAGGAGTATTATTCGATGCCGTGCTATCCGGCGCTGGCGTTGCTGTTGGGTGCGGCCATGGCCGATGGCGGCGCATGGATCAAACGGGGAACACAGGCGCTGCAAGTGCTGGCCGGAACGGCGGGCGTGGTGGCGCTGGTGCTGGCCTGGCTGGTGCGCAATACCCCCGCACCGGGCGATATCTCGATGGCGCTGTCGCAGCATCCCGGCGCCTACAAACTGTCGCTGGGGCACATGGAAGACCTCACGCTTTCGTCGTTGGCCTATCTGCGTCTGCCGCTGGTGCTCGCTGGTCTGGCATTTCTGCTGGGCGCGTTTCTCGCCCCTGCGCTCGCGCGCTTCTGCCGAATCGGCAAGGACACGGCTGCCTTCGTGGCGGCGGCGCTGATGATGATTGTTTTCTTCCATGCGGCGCGGCTGGCGATGGTGGCATTCGATCCCTATTTGTCGTCGCGCGCGCTGGCTGACGCGTTGCTGCGCGCGCCCGAAGGAAAGCTGGTGGTGGAGGGCCACGACTACCCGTTCTCTTCTGTGATCTTCTACGCCGACCGCGACGCGCTGCTGTTGAACGGACGCCGCCAGAACCTGGTGTACGGTTCCTACGCCCCGGGCGCTCCCGATGTGTTCCTCGACGACGCCGGCTGGAAGGCCCTCTGGCTGAAAAGCGACCGCTGTTACCTGGTCACCAAAGAGGCCCAGCGGCCGCGCCTGGAGCGCCTGGTGGGCCCGGCCGCCTTGCACGTTGTCGCCTTGAGCGGCGGCAAGCTGCTGCTGTCGAACCTGTCACCGCCGGAATAGGCCACCCGCGTCTGTGCTAAACTGCACACAGGAATTGTAAGTCTGGGGGGAAGATGAACTTAGTTCGCTCCGCATGGGGATGGCTGCGCCGGCAAGTTGTCGACGATGTTCCGGCGGGTGACGCTCTCTGTGAGTTCGACTGCCGGAAGTCGCAATGCTATGAAGGCGAGTGGGAGACCTGCGAGCGGCGGCTGCAAAACGCGGCGGGGGAATTGATGCCGCCAAAGCCGCCTTCGAACCAGACTCCCAATCGAAGCATTGGGATCGAACGCCGGCAAGGTTGACCTCCTCCAACGCCCCGGCGGTTTGCGCTACTACGGTTGACGCAACGAACTCAACCGCTCGTGCGTCCACTTCTCAGCATCACAATTCAGAAAGAGGTGTGACGGTGGCCTTGGACCGCACCCCGGGTCGCGCCGGCTTGGCGCTAATCGCCCTCCTGATGGCGTCGCCCATCGGATTCTGCCAGGTATATCCTGGTCAATATCCTCCGCCCACCCAATACCCCCCGGGACAATACCCGCCCGGTCAATACCCGCCCGGACAATATCCTTATCCAACCGACCCGACCATGCGGCTTCCCGGCGGCGTTCCGGTCAGCGTTCCGCCACTTCAGCTCCCCAAGCGCGGTTCCAAGGACAATAAACAGAGCGACGATTCCGCCAAAATGACCTTGCTCGGAGTGGAAGGCACACTGCGCCAGCTCCGCGAAAAGGACCTGTTTCTGCAAACTCCCAAGCACCTGTTACGGTTTCGCATGCTCGCCAAGACCGATTTTAAGAACAAGGCCGGCGAACCGGTGCGCGATTCCCTGCTGAAGCCCGGCGACCAGCTTCAGGTCGAGGCGACCAAAGTCGATCCGGAGACGGCCTTGCGCGTGGTGCTGATCCGGGCCGGCACCCCTGCGGAGCGCACCGCCGCGGAGCTTCCGTTCGACCATGATTCGGCGCAGACTCCGGTTGACGCCGATATGAAGCCCGCCGGTACGATGGACGTCGCGAACGCGGAACCCTCCGCTGGCGCAAGCTCCGGCGAACCCGCGCCGGAAGCGGGTTCCAACACTTCGCGCCGCCCCGATCTGGAACGGGACGAAGACGCCAGCAACGTGCCGACCGGCTCCAGAGGCAGAATCAACGCCGTCGACGACGTGGTTGCGGACGCGCGCCGCGCCGCCGAAGCTTTCATGGAAGAAATCCCCAACTTCGTCGTCCAGCAGCAGACCACCCGCTACCACAGCTTCTCCAATGGGGCGACCTGGAAGCCCGATGGCGTGGTGACCGCGGACGTGGCCTGCGTGAATGACCAGGAAGAGTACCGCAACATCCTGGTCGATGGAAAGTCAGTCCCGTCGCCGGTGTCGAAAACCGGCGCCTGGTCGACCGGCGAGTTTGTAACTACGCTGAGAAACCTCCTTTCGCCCGAGACCGACGCGGCGTTTGTCCGACGCGGCGACGACAGAATCGTTGGGAGGGCCGCGTACCGGTACGATTACACCGTGCGCAAAGCCAACTCGCACTGGCGCATCGTCAACCCCGACGGCCGCACCGAAGCGCCCGCTTACGACGGCACGGTGTGGATCGACAAGGACAGCCACCGCGTCCTGCGCCTGGAGATGCGGACCAATTCGCTGCCGCCCGGCTTCACGTACGACAAAGCCGAATCCACGCTCGATTACGATTTCGTTCGAATCGGCAGCGGAAACTACCTGTTGCCCGTCAAGAGCGCCAACCTGGCCTGCATGAGCGGCGGCTCGACCTGCATGAAAAACGAGATCGATTTCCGGAACTACCGCAAGTTCGAGGCCGAGTCGGACGTCACCTTCGCCAAGTAAAGCCAGCGGTAGCGCCGGCGGTCTTTGGTCTTGCCGCCGCTTCGCGCGAGCCACATCGGCAGGAATGGCGGCCCTGAGCGGGCGCTTCCGCCGTGCGAAAGCACGTGCCCCAGTACGTCGATGTCCCGACCCCGGCTGGGCGGGACAGAGAGCCAAGATTTCCGAGAATCCTGCCTCACTGAGCCCACTTCCACTACAACGCTAGAGCTGTCGTTTCTCCGAGGCAGGTCGATCCAGTGGCCGTGTATCTGGCGGAGCGGGCGGGTGCGAACCCCCCTTCTCCGCCCGGCCGCCATAGCCGGGCTTGTCGAGGAAAACCGGCTGGCTTCGCCATGCGAGATCCCCTGCTAGGACCGGTGGCCGCGATAGCCGCCGGGATTCTGGCTGCCCGCTTCGTGCCGTTTCGCATCTCCGAGTTGATCCCTGTGATCGGCGCCTTTCTGGCGCTCGGCATCGTCGCCCTGCGCCGCGCGCGCGTGCTGGCCGGCATCTGCTGCCTGTTGGGACTGGTTGCGGCGGGCGCGCTCACGGCTTTGGCTCACCGGCCGGGCCCGGCGCTTGAGTTGGACGTTGTCGGCCGCGAAGTGGTGATCCTGAGCGGCTGCGTGGTCGAACCTCCCGCTCTCTCCGGCGAGCGCGAACGATTCCTGCTCGAACTGGAACCGCACGCCCGCGTCCAGGTCACCCTGTACGCCAAGCCAGACGAGACTCTGCCGCCGCTTGCCTATGGCCGCAACGTCGAGCTGGATGCCCGCGTGCGTTCGCCGCGCAACTACGAAAACCCCGGCGCGTTCGACTACCGGCACTACCTGGCGCGCCACGACATTTACTGGACGGCATCGAGTGCCGCCCGCACGGTTCGCGTGCTGCCTGGCCGCTGCGGCTCGTCGTTTCAAAAGGCCGTGATGGATCTGCGTGCCGCCGCCATGGCGCGCATCAACTCGCTCTATGGGCACGATTCCTACCAGGCCGCCATGATGCAGGCAGTGCTGCTGGGGCAACAGTTTCAGATGCAAAAAGTGTGGACCGACGATTACCGCTCCACGGGCACCTTTCATACGCTGGTCATCTCGGGAACCCATGTTGCGATCGTGGCGGTTTTCGTCTTTTTTGTATTGCGCGTGTGTTTTGTCCCAGCCAGCCTGGCCGCGGTGCTGACCGCGGCGGTGGCGTGGCTCTATGCGCTCGTCACCGGGTTCAACGCACCGTGCGTGCGATCGGCCGCGGCGCTGACGCTGGCGCTCGCAGCGGGTTATTTCTTCCGCGAGAAGCGCCCGTTGAATCTGCTGGCCGCGGTGGCGCTCGGGTTTCTGCTCTTCGATCCGGACCAGTTGTTCGACGCCAGCTTCCAGTTGAGCTTCCTGGCGGTGGCGTTCCTGGGCGCGTTTGGCACGCCGCTCATCCGCGCCAGCTTGGGTCCCCTCGGGCGTGGCCTGGCCAATCTCGCCAACCGCGACCGCGACATCAACCTGGAGCCGCGTGTGGCGCAATTTCGCATCGAAATGCGCCTGCTCGCCGAGACCGCGCACGCCGCGCTCAAACTCCCCTTGAGCTTGGCACGCTGGGGCGTGACGGCGGTCGCACGGGTGCTCTTCTTCCTTTACCAAATCACCGCCATCTCGGCCGTAATTCAGGCGGGGCTGGCCCTGCCCATGATCGTGTACTTTCACCGCGTCGGCCTTTCCGGCCTGACTGCCAACGCGCTGGTGGTGCCGCTGATGGGTCTGGCGATCCCGGTCGGCTTTATCGCCGTGTTCACCGGTTGGGCGTGGGTGGCCCGCGTCGGTGGCGTGCTGCTCGCGGTATCGCGCGCGATTGTGCACTGGCACGCCTCGCTCGATCCCGATTGGCGCATTCCCACGCCGCCGCTGTGGCTCGGCATTGTATTTTCGCTGGCTCTGATTGCGGCGGCCGTGGCGCGTGGCCGTTGGTGGCGCATGGCTACCGGCGCCATCGTGGCCGCGCTGCTGGCGCTGCTGCTGTGGCAGCCGTTTCCGCCCGACGTCCATCCGGGTGAATTGGAGCTCGCCGTGATCGATGTCGGACAGGGCGACGGGCTGCTGGTGATTTTTCCCGATGGCAAGCGTATGATTCTCGATGGCGGCGGCACGCCAGTGTTCGGCAACCGGGCAAAATCGCAGCTCGATGTGGGCGAGGACGTGGTGGCGCCGTACCTGTGGGACCGTAACATCCGCACCGTGGACGTGGTGGCGCTGTCTCACGCGCACGATGATCACATCGGCGGCCTGCCCGCGCTGGTTTCCGATTTTCGTCCGCGCGAATTGTGGACGGGCGCTACGCCCGACAGCCCCGCCTGGCGCGGCCTGCGCGACAGGGCGGTTCACCTGGGCGTCAGAATCGTGCCCCTGCTGGCGCCGCGCCACTTCGCCTGGGGAGGTGCACAGATCGAGATCCTGGCGCCATTTGCCGACTACGTTCCGGCCAGCGAGCCCACCAACAACGACTCGCTGGTGATGCGCGTGCGCTACGGCCAACACTCGTTTCTCCTCTGCGGCGACGCGGAGCGGCCCATCGAGTACCGCATGTTATCGGAAAACGAACTGCAACCGGCCGACGTGCTCAAAGTGGGGCATCATGGCAGCCACACCTCCAGCACGCAAGCGTTCCTGGATGCGGTCCGGCCGGTCTTCGCCATCGTCTCCGTCGGCCAGGACAACAGCTACGGTCATCCGCATGCCGACGTGATCGAACGCCTGCTCGACCACAACGCGGTGGTCTATCGCACCGATCTGGACGGCCTGGTCAGCATTCGCTCCGACGGCCGCCGTTTCCACATAGCGACCTGGCGCGATTTGATGCCGGCGCTCGCTCCCATGCCGGGTTACGAGCCGTAACTTCGCGGCTATACGTTTGTGGCCAGCCGCGGCGGTGCCCGGCTGCGAAGGCTGGCGGCAACAGCTTAGAATGGTGGCGCGGGCGCTCGTCGCCCTGCGCTGCGATGCAAGGCACCATTATCCAGATCAACGTTTCTCAAGGAGGCCTCCCGAAGCGGCCGATTGCGCAGGGCCGGATCGGTCCTGCGGGCCTCGAAGGCGATGTGCAGGCGCATCCGCTAGTCCATGGCGGGCCGCGCAAGGCCGTTCTGCTGATTGCCGCGGAGGTGGTGGATGACCTGGCAGCGCGCGGTTACCCGGTCTTCTACGGCGCATTGGGCGAGAATCTCACCATGCGCGGTTTGGATGTGCGTGGCCTGCGCATTGGCGATCGCTTGCGCACCGGTGGTGCGACCCTCGAGATCACCCAGGTACGCGTCCCCTGCGGCCAGCTCGATGTTTACGGCGAATCGCTCCAGGGCGATCTGTATGATGCGCGCGTCAAGGCCGGCGACGGCGGCTCGCCGCGCTGGGGCAGGAGCGGGTTCTATTTGAGCGTGGTGGAGGCGGGCGAGGTGGCGCCGGGCGATATAATTGCGCCAGTGGCCGAGCTTGCCTGACCGATGCTGACTTTGCTCGATCGCGTTCCCGAGCGCGTGGCGGCGCGCATCCGACTGCTGCTGGCTTCGGTGCCGGATCCGGAGGCGGCGACGCGCTACCTCGAGCGGCTACGGCAGGCTTCCCCTTCCGCGTTTGACCGCATTACCAGTTCGCCGGCGGCGCTGCGGGCGGCGGCCAATATATTCGCGTACAGCGCGTTTCTTTCCGATTCCGTGCTCAAGAACCCGGAGCAGATCCTGCAGGTCGCCAGCTCCGGCAATTTTTACCGGGTGCTGTCGGTGGAAGAATACGAGGAGCGCCTGTACGACTTTCTCGGAGCCGGCCATGGCGGCGTGCCTTCCGGTGTCGAGCTGGCGCGATTTCGCCGGCGCCAGTTACTGCGGATCGCGCTGCGCGACGTGCTGGGCGTGGCTGGCCTGGCGGAGATCACAGAGGAGCTTTCGAGCGTGGCCGACGCGATTCTGAGCGTGGCGTACCGGCATCTCCGCGACGACTTCGTGGCGCGCCACGGCGAGCCGCGCCTGGCCGATGGCAGCCCTTGCGGATTCTCGGTGATTGCGCTCGGCAAGCTGGGCGGGCAGGAGCTGAATTACAGCTCCGATATCGACCTGATGTTCGTTTACGGCGGCAATGGCCAGACGGACGGGCCGGAGGTCGTCACTAACAAAGAGTTTTACAAGAAAGTCGCCAACCAATACACCCAGTTACTATCCACTTACACGGCCGAAGGCCAATGTTACCGCGTGGATTTGCGGCTGCGCCCGGACGGGACACTGGGCGAGGTGGCGATTTCCGGCGATGGCGCGCGAGAGTACTACGGCGGGCGAGCACGCGACTGGGAAAAGCAGATGCTGATCAAGGCGCGCGTGGCGGCGGGCGAGCCGGAGCCGGGCGCGGCGCTGCTGGAGTTCGTCGAGCCGCTGATTTACCAGACCTCGCTTGATTTCCGGGCGGTGGAAGCGGTATCCGAGACGCGGCAGCGGATCAGCGAAAAGATGGCCGGGCGGCGCCATGCGGGCGGCGGCATCGACATCAAGCTCACGCCCGGCGGCATTCGCGATATTGAGTTCCTGGTGCAGTGCCTGCAACGGCTGCACGGCGGCCGCGAGGCGTGGGTGCGGCACGGCGGCACCATGTTTGCGCTGTTCCGGTTGCGCGACAAGGGGCTGCTGAGCGGAGCCGAATACGCACGCCTCGCGTCGGCTTACCAATTCCTGCGCTACCTGGAACACCGCCTGCAAATGGAAGACGACCGGCAGACGCACACGCTTCCAGCCGACCCGGAGGCGCTGGGCCTGCTGGCGCGCAAGATGCCGCCGGCGGCGACGGGAGAGGCGCTGGATGTCAATTCCCTGGGGAGGAGTCTGGACGAGCACCTGGCCGCGGTACGCGAGATTTACGAGCGCGTGATTCATGCGCAGAAGCCGCTATACTACACGCCCGGTCTGGAACCGGCGCTGGAAGAGGAGCCGGAGCCGCCGCCGCTGGCGACCAACCTGACGCGCTTCCTGGATCAGAAGGCGCCCGGACTCGCCGTCGCGGTGGCGAAGGCCGGCCTGCATCGCGGGCGGGAGCGCTTCGAACATTTCCTCGAGAAGGCGTTTGCGCAACCGGAGATCCTGGAGCGCCTGGACGGCGACGCGCGCCTGGCGGCCGGCGTGCTCGATGTGTTCGAACATAGCGGGTATTTTGCCGACGAGTTGCTGCGCTACCCGGAGCTGATGGAGGAAATCGGCGAGCCCTTCCGTCTGGAGGGCGGCGCGCTGACCGACGGCGGCTTGCTGCGCCGCTATTACCGCCGCCAGATGCTGCGCATTCAGACGGAAAGCCTGCTCGAAGCTCCACCCATTTTCACCACGCTGGGCAAGACTTCGGTGCTGGCGGACAGCGTGATCGCGGCCGCTTACCAAATTGCGGTGCGGGGCGCCCCGCCGCCGGCCAACCATGCCTATGAGCCGTCCAACCAGATGATGGTGATCGCCCTCGGCCGCCTGGGCATGCGCGAGTTCGACCTGGGGTCGGACGCCGACCTGGTGTTTGTCATCCCCGACCAGGACGCCCCGGAACACGCCTTCTGGACCGACGTAGCCGAGCGCATGGTGCAGACCTTGAGCGCGTACACGGGCGAGGGCGTGATGTTCGCCGTCGATACGCGCCTGCGGCCCAACGGCCGCGAGGGCGACCTGGTGCAATCGGAAGGCGCTTACAAGGCTTACTTTGAGGGCCACGCCGAGGCCTGGGAAGGCATCGCCTATATGAAATCGCGCGCGGTGGCGGGAAACATGGAGCGCGCCACCGAGTTCCTGAACGAACTGCAACAGGTGGACTGGCGGCGCTACGGCCAGAGCATGCGCTCGCGCAAGGAACTGGCCGAAATGCGCGCCCGCCTGGAACGCGAGCAGGGGCCGCGCAATCCGTTGAAGGCCGGCAGAGGAGGGTTCTACGACATCGACTTCGCGCTGATGTACCTGCGCTTGCGCGGTGCCGGCATCTTCTATAAAGTGCTGAACACGCCGGAGCGCATCGACGTGAACGAGAAGATGGGGCATCTGGACCGTGAGGACGCCGGTTTCCTGCTCGAGGCCGCCACGTTCTACCGCGGGATCGACCACGGGCAGCGCGTTTCGCGCGGCCACGCCGAAGGCAGCCTGCCCACCTCGCAGGCGCAAATGGAGGTACTGGCAAGCCTGGTGAAGCGCTGGACGCCGGAGCATTTGCACCAGCAGCGTCTGGACGTGACGCTGCGCGAAATCCGCCGCCGCACGCGCGAGTATTTCAACCGGCTGTTCGGACGGTCATGAAGACGCTGCGATTCGCGGCCTCGCTGGCGCTGGTGGCGGCCATCATCGCGGTCTACCGGCTGCTGCCGGTCAACAACACCACGGTGGCGCTGACGCTGCTGCTGGCCATCCTCGGCATTTCGGCCTGGTGGGGATTGGCGGAAGCCACGCTGGCGTCGGTGCTGGCGGTGCTGGGATTCAACTTCTACTTTCTGCCTCCGGTCGGCAAACTGACCATTCAGGATCCGCAGAACCTGGTGGCGTTCCTGGCTTTCCTGGTCACGGCGGCCACCGCCAGCCAGCTTTCCGCACGGGCCAGGCGCCGCACGGCGGAAGCGGAAGCGCGGCGTCTGGAAAGCGAACGGCTGTATGCGCTGGTGCGGTCGCTGGCGCTGACCGGCAACCTGCGCAAGACCATTCGCGAATTCCTCAATCGGGTGGTGCAGGAGTTCAACTGCGAGGGAGCCGCATTTTTTTACCGGCAGACGGACGAGATCTTCCGCACCGGCGCGGAGAGCCAGCCGGTCACAGACCACGACCTAAGAGTTGCGGCGGAGATCGAGAACGCTTCGGGCGAAGCGACCGGCGACTGGGTTGCCAGCCCCGTCCGCCTCGGCATGCGGAGCCTGGGGAGCCTGGGGCTGGTGGCGCCGTTGCCTTCGGCGCAGATGGTGCGGGCCATCGCCGACCTGGCCGCCATCACCATCGAAAAGGCGCGCGCCATGGAGGAAGCCAGCCACGCCGAAGCCGCGCGGCAGAGCGAGCTGCTGAAGTCGGCGCTGCTCGATTCGCTGGCGCATGATATCAAGACGCCGCTGACGTCGATCAAAGCCGCCGTTACCAACCTGCTCGGCGATGCCGCGGCGGCCGACCGTGAGTTGCTGACCATCATCAACGAAGAAGCCGATCGCCTGAATCAGCTCGCCGCGGAAGTGGTGGCGATGGCGCGCATCGAAGCCGGCAAACTGCACCTGGAAAAACAGGAGGTGCTGGTGGAGCAGATCGTCACCGGCGCGCTGGCCGAAGTGGAGGGACTGCGCAAGGGCCGCCCCATCGCCATCCACGCGGCGGCCGATCTGCCCGCGGCCGAAGCCGATCCCGAACTGGCGCAGCAGGTCGTAAAGCAGTTTCTGGAAAATGCCCTCAAATACACGCCCGAGGATGCGCCCATCACCGTTTCGGCGGAACGAAAAGGCGGGAAAATCGTGATCGGCGTCGCCGACCGCGGTGCGGGCATCGAAGAGCATGAGCGCGCGCTGATCTTCGACCGCTTCTATCGCGGCCGCGAGCAGCGTTTTCGGACTAAGGGAACCGGCATGGGACTCGCCATCGCCAAGGGAATCGTGGAGGCGCACGGCGAACGGATCTGGGTGGAAAGCGAGCGGCGCCAGGGTTCGGTGTTCTACTTTACGCTGGCGGCCGCGGTGGGAGGCAAGGACAATTGAGCGCCGGAAAAGTACTGGTGGTGGACGACGATCCGCAGATCCGCCGCGTGATGAAGGCCACGCTGGTGGGGCACAGCTACGAGGTGCTCGAAGCGCGCACGGGCGAGGACGCGCTGGAAATATTCGCGCGGGAAGCGCCCAGCCTGGTGCTGCTCGATATGAACATGCCCGGCATGGGCGGCCTGGAAACCTGCCGCGCGCTGCGCGCCGCTTCCGATGTGCCGGTGATCGTGTTGACGGTGCGCAACTCGGAGAAGGACAAAGTGGCGGCGCTCGATGCCGGCGCCGACGATTATGTCACCAAGCCATTCGGCATTGAAGAGCTGCTGGCGCGCATCCGCGCGGCGTTGCGGCGTTCCCCGGCGGGGCCGGAGGGCGGTCCGCGCAGCTTTGAAACCGCGGGCCTGGAGATCGATTTTGAGACTCGCCGCGTGCGTGCGCAAGGCCGCGAAGTGCGGCTGACGCCGAAGGAATTCGAGTTGCTCCGCTGCCTGGTGGCGCATGCCGGCCGGCCCGTCACGCACCGCGAACTGCTGCAAGCGGTCTGGGGCCCCGATTACGGCGACGAGCCCGAATACCTGCGCGTCTTCATCAACCAACTGCGCAAGAAGATCGAAGCTAACCCCGCCAAGCCGAAGATCATTCTGACGGAGCCGTGGGTGGGGTACAGGCTGGCAGCGGGCCCGTAGAAGCACCTGTTGCGTTCTTGATCGTTGAACTTAGTGACCGCCCAAGGTGCGGAATTAGTTCGGGGCACCGTTGGCAGCGCGATGGCGCAGGCGCCGGTAATAGTCAATGGCGCCGATGGATCCGGTAGCGCGGCGTTTTGGTACCTCAACGGGCTGCCGTCGTGTTGCGACGACTCCCCTGGAGTCCCGCCAAACCAAGCCATCTACTATACCCAGTGGGAGGTGCTTGCGAACCTTCAGCCGGGATGCACGGGAACTCCGACGTGGTCCACCGACAGTCCCAAGCTAGTATCGATCAGCCCGGAACTGGGTGCGCCCGGCGCCATCCTCACGTCTCTGGGGCCCAGCTACACGACTGGCTATCAGTCGGGGGTTGTGTATAACATCAACATTTACGTGACAGCTTGCGGGGTTAAGTCCGCGGGCTTTCCTGTCTTTATCAACACTCCGTATTCGTTCAGTTCGGCCGCGCAGGGGCGGTACTGCAACCGCGACGGTCTCTGCAACTGTAACGCCTTCCCGAGTATCGGGGCGCTTGGCTATGCGGGGTCGTATTTCGACTCGGCCTACGATCTCTTCGGCAACGTTCTTGTCCCAATTGACCTCCATGAGAAGTGGCTGAACCCACTCAACTTTCTCGCCGGCAACAACTGGGCGCAGTACATGGCCAACGATATGGTTTCGTATGGCTGGCCGGCGTCCATCTGGAACTCAGGCACCACTTGGGCGGACACGATCGGGGCGTGTGCCCCTGCCGCCGATTTCGGGGCCATTGATCCCGAGCTGCTCCCCTGGGGCAACGTCGGGACCACGGCGACCATGGCCGAAAATCAGGAGTATTGGATCGGCACAACGACTCTCGGGAACTATGGGACGTGCGTCCTTTGGGGCGGAATGTCGTGGTTCTAGGATCACGACGAGTACACCTTGCAGGTGGTTCCGGGGATGCCTGCAACGCTTTGCCAATGACAGACGGGGGGACAAGATGAGACTTCTGAAGGTGGCGTCAGCCATGCTTCGATTTATGGGATTTGGAGCGTTCGCAGCGGTCCTCTGCTGGCCGGTTGCGGCAGCGACCTTGTCCGGGGCTCTGGGCTCCGCGGATGCCGTCGTCCTGGGCAACGTCGCGACACTCACGGACAACATTACGGGTGCCTCCTTCACAATCAACGTAGAAACCGTGCTCAAAGGCAGCGTCAGTTCGACGGCGATTCAGGTTGCCCACCCGTGGCACTATCCAGGCGGCCTGGCTCTAGCGGGCCCAATCTCACCCTCAACCTTCGCCGTGTCCCTTCACGGCATCTGGTTCTTGCGACGAACTGCGACTTCAGCGTGGGATCTGATACCGAGGAGCGGCATCGGCGGAGACCCCTACCAGTTGTTCTGGTCGACGCCGGCCGCGCTTCCGGCGGCGTACGCGCCAGCCTTTGGTGCATCCCTGCTGGACACGCTGATGCTACAGGCCGCAGCCGACGTCGAAGCGGCGGCAATCAATCCTCAAGACATCCGGGGCATTATCGACACATACCCGCCGGCCCCGGCTAGCCCGGTCGTTCAGACAATTCTGGCGCGTTGGGTGGCCGTGCCGGCACCTGGATTTCGCGAGGTGGGCGTGGCGTGTATGCTGGAGACCGGTGCGCCGGGCGCCATCACTCAACTGGCACAATTGGGGCCGTCAATCAGTGCGCAGTGGGCGAGCATGATCGCTACTGCCCTTGAGCAATTCTTCCGAGATACCACACCGAGTTCGGTGACCCAACTCGTCCAATACGCCAGTGCTAGTACTACCGCCGCCGCAATGCGCAAGGCCGCCGTCCGGGCGCTGGCGGCGATTCACACCAAGGAGGCGCTGCCATTTCTGGCGAGCTTGCTCAGCGGCTCCGATCCGTACGAACAGGGCAGGGCATATATGGCCTGGGAGCCTTCGCGAATGGATGCCCGCCCCAGACGCCCGGGAACGTGGTATCGATGGGCTATCTCAGTCTCAAGAACCCGAGCCAGTTCAAAACAGCCGACACGATTGCCAACTTCGCTTTCGGAGGCCAGCCTGCAGCCGGTGATCCGGTGCTGGCCCAGCGGGTTACTTTCTGGCAGAACTGGTGGGCGGTGAACGGGCCGTCCACCCAGTGACGGGCCGGGAAAGAGCCGCCAACCCGACGCGGACGGGGAGCCCAACGCGCCGTCCGATAACGCACCGCGAACTGCTGCAAGCGGTTTGGGGCCCCGATTACGCGACGAGCCCGAATACCTGCGCGTCTTCATCAACCAACTGCGCAAGAAGATCGAAGCCAACCCCGCCTAAACCGAAGATCATTTTGACGGAGCCGTGGGTGGGGTACAGGCTGGCAGCAGGGTAGCGTGTGGGGCAGGATGCCATCCTGCGCGGTGGTTGCCAACCACCGCGCGGTCCGATTGCCAATCGGACCGCAGCTTACCAAGCTGCCCCACAAATGGACAGCTTCACGCAGCCCCGGCACCACTTATGAACTTTCGGCAGTCGCGTAACTTGCGGAGGTTCGAAAGTGCAGTTCCAGGGCTTCTTTCAGATTGGCAAGAGCGCCCCCGCCATCCATTCTTCCAACTCTTGCGGCAGCGGCGAGACTACGGTAACAGCATCGGCATCGGCGGGGCGGAGGAAGCGGATGCGGTGGGCGTGCAGGAAATAGCGACCTAACTGGGCGCGGCCGGGGACCTGGGCGGGCGCGCCGTAGAGTGTGTCGCCGGCGACGGGGTGGCCGATGCTGGCCAGGTGTACGCGGATCTGGTGGGTGCGGCCGGTGCCGATTTTCACCTCGAGAAAAGTGAAGCCGGGCAGGCGCGCGGCGACGCGGTATTCGGTGTGCGCCGGGCGCCCATCGCGGAGGCGCGCGGTCATGCGGGTGCGGTGGATGGGGTCGCGAGCGATCGGCTTGTCGATGACGCCGCTTTCCTGCTTCACCGCTCCGTGAACCAGAGCCAGGTACACCTTCTCCACGCGGCGGCCGGAAAACTGGGCGGCCAGTTTGCGGTGCGCGGCATCGTTCTTGGCCACCAGGATCACGCCGCTGGTGTAACGGTCGAGACGGTGGACGATGCCCGGCCGCAGCTCGCCGCCCACCGCGGAAAGCGCGCCGAAGCGGTGCAGCAGCGCGTTCACCAGCGTTCCGGAATGGACGCCGGCGCCGGCGTGGACCACCATCCCGGCGGGCTTATCCACGGCTACCACGTCGTCATCTTCGTAGAGGATGGTGAGCGGAATCTCTTCCGGCTCGGCACGCAGCGGCGGGGGCTCGGCTGGTTCCACCTGGATGGTTTCGCCGCCGCGGACGGTGTAGGAAGCCCGCGCCGCCGCGCCGTTCACCAGCACATGGCCATCGCGGATCCACTGCTGAATTCGGGAGCGGCTGTATTGCGGCAGCCGGACTTGCAGGACGTGGTCGAGGCGCCTGCCGGCCTCGGCGCGATCGGCGGTGAAGTCCGCCATAAGCTCCTATGTCGACGTGTTTCCGGCCACGGCCTCAGGCTCGGAGGGGGGCTCCGAGGACGGCGAGGCAACCGGCCGGCGGTCGTAAAACTGCACCCGGCAGAACCTGCAGTGATACAGGTTCCCGTGGAACAACCGCTCGATCCAGTTCAAGACGCCGCCTTGCATGGTGTCCACCGCGTCGGGCTCGCCGAGGCGCGTCAACCGGAAGGTCCCGCATTTCGGACAGCGCGCGTGCGGCCCCAAGTGGATCCCGAACGGCCGCGGCAGATGCTGCTCGCGCTCGCACACGCAGCACTGAAAAATCGCCAGATAGGCAAAGCGCTCGATCATCGTGCGGTGGATCCGCCGCACCTTGCCTCCGCAGTGTACGCACTTTCGCACTGGATTTGTGCCAACTATGGTTGTAACTCAATTTGCGGAACCGGCACAACTGGGGTCACAATAAGAAGTTCACCCTTTCCACCCGAAGCCCAAGTCCTTATGCTCGACAGAATCACGGTGCATGGTGCGCGGCAGCACAATCTGAAAAATATCGACGTGGAAATACCGCGCAACGCGCTGACGGTGATTACCGGTCTGAGCGGGTCGGGGAAATCGTCTTTGGCCTTCGACACCATCTACGCGGAGGGCCAGCGCCGTTACGTGGAAACGCTCTCCACCTATGCGCGCCAGTTCCTCGACCAGATGGAGCGGCCGGACGTGGATTCGGTGGACGGCCTCAGCCCGGCGATTTCGATCGAGCAAAAAACCACCAGCCGCAGCCCGCGTTCGACGGTGGGCACCATCACCGAAATCTACGACTACTTGCGGCTGCTCTATTCCTCGATCGGCGTGCCGCACTGCCCGGTGTGCGGAAACGAGATCTCGCGCCAGACCACCGAGCAGATTCTGCAACACGTTTTGACGCTGAAGCCGGACGACCGAATCATGGTGATGGCGCCGGTGGTCCGTGGTCGCAAAGGCGAATACAAGAAAGACCTGGAAAAGCTGGCGCGGCAAGGCTTCGTACGGGCGCGGGTGGATGGAGTACTGCGCTCGCTCGACGACGAAATCCGGCTCGACAAACGGCGCAATCATACCATCGAAGTGGTGGTGGACCGGCTGCTGGTGAAGCGCGGAATCGAGAAGCGTCTGGAAGCGGCCATCGATATTTCGACCAAGCTGGCCAACGGGCTGGTGCTGGTGGCGGTGGTGAACGGTGAAGAGCGGCTGTACTCGCAGAAACTGGCCTGCACGGTATGCGGCGCGAGCATTCCGCAACTGGAGCCGCGCTCGTTCTCCTTCAACAGTCCCTACGGCGCCTGCGAGGAGTGCCACGGGCTGGGCAGCCGATGGACGTTCGATCCCGCCAAGGTGATCGCCGACGCTTCCAAGCCACTGCTCGACGGCGGGCTCGGCCCGGGCGCCGGTTCCTGGACCATGCAGCAGGAACTGGAAGCGCTGGCGCGGCGCGCGAAGATCGATCTGAAAACGCCGTTCGAGAGCCTGCCCAAACAGTCGCGCGCGGCTCTGCTGAATGGCGCCAACGGAGCGCCGGGGATTCTCGGGATTCTGCAGCAGGCCTACGACAACTCGACGGAAGGCTACCGCGAGTGGCTGACCGAATACATGTCGCCGGTGGAATGCACGGCGTGCGGCGGCAAGCGGCTGCGGCCGGCCAGCTTGGCGGTGCAGGTGAAGAATTTCTCGATCGCGGAATTCACCGCGCTGCCGGTGGCGCGCGCGCTGGTGACGGTGCGGAACTGGGAATTCGGCGAGCGCGAGATGCAGATCGCCGGCCGCGTGCTGGATGAAATCCGCCGGCGGCTGGAGTTTCTGTCCTCGGTGGGCTTGGATTACATCAGCCTGGAGCGTTCCGCGGCCACGCTTTCCGGCGGCGAAGCGCAGCGCATTCGCCTGGCAACGCAGATCGGCTCCAAGCTGCGCGGCGTGCTGTACGTGCTGGATGAGCCGTCCATCGGCCTGCACCCGCGCGACAACGGCCGGCTGCTGGAGACGCTGGCGCATTTGCGCGACATGGGCAACACGGTGCTGGTGGTGGAGCACGACGCCGAAACCATTGCGCGCGCCGACTACGTGATCGATCTCGGCCCCGGCGCCGGCCGCCTGGGCGGGCTCCTGGTGGCCGCCGGCGATCCGGCGGCGATCGCCCGCAATCCGAAATCGCTCACCGGACAATACCTTTCGGGCGCGCTCGAAATTCCGGTACCGCGCGAGCGGCGCCCGCCCGGCGAGAGCCAGTTGCGCATCCGCGGCGCCCGCCAGCACAACCTGAAGAACCTGGATGTCGCCATTCCGCTGGGCCTGTTGACGGTGGTGACGGGGGTTTCCGGCAGCGGCAAATCGACCCTGATCAACGAAATCCTTTACCGCTCGCTGGCGCGCGAGATTTACGGCTCGCACGAGGAACCGGGCGAGCACGATTCCATCGAGGGCATAGGGCTGCTCGACAAGGTGATCCGCATCGACCAGGCGCCCATCGGCCGCACGCCGCGCTCCAATCCCGCCACCTACACGGGTCTGTTCACGCCCATTCGCGATCTCTACGCCATGCTGCCGGAATCGCGCGAACGCGGCTACAAGCCCGGCCGCTTCAGCTTCAACGTGAAGGGCGGGCGCTGCGAAGCCTGCCAGGGCGACGGGCTGAAGCGCATCGAAATGAACTTTCTGCCCGACGTCTACGTCACCTGCGACGTCTGCCGCGGCCGCCGCTACAATCGCGAAACCTTGCAGGTGAAGTTCAAGGGCTACTCGATCGCGGACCTGCTGGACGCCACCGTGGAGGACGCCCTGCCGCTGATGGAAAACCTGCCGCAGATTCGCGCCAAGCTGCGAAACCCTGCACGACGTGGGGCTGGGCTACGTGCACCTCGGCCAGTCGTCCACCACGCTCTCCGGCGGCGAAGCGCAGCGCATCAAGCTGGCCAAGGAATTGAGCAAGCGGCAGACCGGCCGCACCTTCTATCTGCTCGACGAGCCCACCACCGGCTTGCATTTCGACGACGTGCGCAAACTGCTGGACGTGCTCCAGCGGCTGGTTGGATTGGGCAATACGGTAGTGGTGATCGAGCACAATCTGGACGTGATTAAAACCGCCGACTGGATCATCGACCTGGGTCCCGACGGCGGCGAATACGGGGGCCGCGTGGTGGCCTCCGGCACGCCCGAACAGGTGGCGCGCTCGAAGAAAAGTTACACTGCGGAGGCTTTGCGTAGGGTTTTGGGCAAAGGAGTGGCGGCATGAGCCAGTACACGAAGCAACCGCTCGATTTCGCCGGACTGCACACGGTGGGCCTCGGCGAGCGCGGCGGCAAAATCAGGACTGCGGACTTCGCTTGCGCCTATGCCAAGGGGTCCGGCATGGGGGCGTGGCTGGATTCGCTGCCACGCATTCTGGCGGGTGCGGACTTGCACAAAATAGCGGACGCCATCGTCACCGCGCGCGCCCGGAAGCGCGCCATCATCTGGGGTCTGGGCGGCCACGTCATCAAATGCGGCCTGGCGCCGGTGCTGATCGACCTCATGCGGCGCGGCTACGCCACGGTGTTTGCGCTGAATGGCGCGGCGGCCATTCACGATTTCGAAATCGCGCTGGCCGGGCACACCAGCGAGGACGTGGAGGCGGCGCTTCCGGACGGCCGTTTCGGATCGGCGGAAGAGACCGGCCGCGAAATGAATGACGCTATCGCCGAAGGCGTGCGCGACGGGCTGGGAATCGGCGAAGCCCTGGGCCGGCGCCTGGAAAGCGCCGCCGACCCGGTCTGCGCCCCCTTCAGCCTGCTGCTACAGGCTTACCGCGCCGCGGCGCCCGTCACCGTGCACGTAGCGATAGGAACCGATACGCCGCACACGCATCCGGCTGCCGATGGGGCGGCCATCGGCGCCGGCTCGCACCACGATTTTCGCCTGCTGTGTTCCTATGTCTCGGACCTGCACGATGGCGGGGTGTATCTGAACGTGGGATCGGCGGTGGTGCTGCCCGAAGTTTTCCTGAAGGCCGTTTCCGCGGTGCGTAACCTGGGCCACCCGCTGAGCGGATTCACCACCGCCAATTTCGATTTTCTGCAACACTACCGGCCGCGCGTGAATGTGGTCGAGCGGCCCCACGCGGGCTCCGGCGGCGTCGGGCTTGCCATCACGGGCCATCACGAGCTGATGATTCCGTTGCTGGCGGCGGTGCTGATCGAGAAGGATTCATGACGCCGGAAGAGCCGACTGAAAATCCCGCACCGGTTTCCGCCGCGCCGGAGTTGCCGGCCGCGGCGCCGCGGCCGCTGCCGCCGGAGCGCGATCCATTCTGGGGTTACGCCGACCTGCTCTGGTTCCTCGGCATGGCGATTGCCAGCGTGCTGGTGAGCTGGGCCGTCGAATGGCTCACGGTGAAGCTGTTCAAGTCGGAGGCGGCGAGCCTTGCCGCCGGGATGTTCGTGTTGTACGGCCTCCTGTTCGGCTCGCTGCGAATGATGTTTCGAGTGGTGTACGATCGGCCGTTCTGGCGTTCACTGGGATGGACGCCGGTTCGCCTGCCGGTGATGATGGTGATGATATGCGGCATGATGACCGCGGTCCTGGTGGCGCTGGCGAGCAACCTGATCCACACGCCGACTGGCGACAACCCGATGACGCGACTGCTGGAGACACGCACCGATGTGCTGGTGATGGGGACGTTGGGCATCACCCTGGGGCCGGTCTGCGAGGAATTAGCCTTTCGCGGATTCCTGCAGCCGCTGCTGGTGCGCAGCCTGGGCGCGGCGCCCGGCATTGCGCTGGCGGCCGCGGCGTTCGGGCTGCTCCATTTTCAGGAGTACGGCAATTCGTGGCGTCATGCCCTGATCATCGCGATGGCCGGCGCGGCCTTCGGATGGATGCGCCATGCCACGGGTTCCACCAAGGCGGCCGCGATCATGCACGCGGCTTACAATTCGCTCTTCTTTATCGCGCTCATGACGGAAAAGAGGATTCTCCCCCACATATGGTAGAGACGATTCAGTGGATTGACGGCGCGGTGGTGATGATCGACCAGACGCGGCTGCCGCTCGAAGAAAAGTACGTCACCTGCCGCAGCTACCAGGAAGTGGCCACTGCCATCCGCGACATGACGATTCGCGGCGCGCCGGCCATTGGGGTGGCGGCGGCGATGGGCGTGGCGCTCGGCGTGCTGCACGCTTCGGAGACCGACCTCGGCGCGCGGACGCTCGACGTCCAAATGGACGAGATCTGCGCGGTGCTGGCGGCGACGCGTCCCACCGCGGTCAACCTCTTCTGGGCGATTGACCGCATGAAGCGGGTGTACGCAGGTGTGGCCGGCAAGCCGATCGGCGAAATCCGCCGGCGCCTGGTGGAAGAAGCGCTGCTGGTGCGCGAGGAAGACATCGCGATTTGCCGCGCCATCGGCCACAACGGAGCGGCGCTGGTGCCGGACCGGAAAACCGTGCTCACCCATTGCAACGCCGGCGCGCTGGCGACCGCGGGCTACGGAACCGCGCTGGGGGTGGTTCGGGCGGCTGTGGAAGCCGGCAAGCAGATCGATGTCTTTGCCGATGAAACCCGCCCGTTTCTGCAAGGCGCGCGGCTGACGGTATGGGAACTGCAACAGGACGGCATCCCGACCACCCTCATCACCGACAACATGGCAGGGCACTTCCTCAAGTCCGGCCGCATCGGCTGCGTGGTGGTGGGCGCGGACCGGATTGCCGCCAACGGAGACGTGGCCAACAAAGTGGGCACCTACTCGGTAGCTGTGCTGGCGAAGGAGAACGGCGTGCCGTTTTTTGTCGCCGCGCCGATTTCGACGCTTGACCTGAGCCTGGCTTCAGGCGATGCGATCCCCATCGAACAGCGCGCCGCCGAGGAGGTGACGCACGTTTTCGGCCAACGCATCGCCCCGCAAGGAACGCTGGTCGAGAACCCGGCATTCGATGTCACGCCCGCGCGTTACGTCTCCGCCATCATTACGGAAAAGGGCGTGGCCCGCGCCCCCTATGAAGAATCCCTCAAAAAACTGGTAAGTTGAAAAGTGAAATGCGAACCATCCTGATTACTCTTCTATGTTCCCTGACGCTGGCGGCCGGCGATGGCGCGCGGCGCGCTCCCGGCTTTGCCCTCCCCGACCTGAGGGGCCAGTTTCACGATCTGGCCGACTATCGCGGCAAGGTGCTGGTCCTGGAGTTCTTGAAGACCGACTGCCCGCACTGCGCCGCATTTGCCGAGGTACTAGCCCAGGTGCAGCCGAAGTATGGCGACAAGGTTGCCGTGCTGGCGGTGGCCCATCTGGGCACCGACACGACGCAGAACATTGCCCAGTACATAGCCGGTCACAGTCTGACCTACCCGGTGGCGCTCGACACGGGACAGATGATGTACTCCTACCTACTGAATCCGCAAGGCGCCACCATGCCCCATGTTTATGTCATCGATGCCGGCGGCATGATCCGCGCGGATTATGAATACACTGCTCTGACGCGCGATGTCTTCGAGGGCAAGGCCCTGTTCACCGACATCGACCGTCTGCTGAAGAAATAGCGGCTGTTGGTAGGACAGGCGATCGGTCTTCGTCGCCTGTCGTCCGCTCGCCGACGACACAAAAACCGATGGCCCGCCCTACCTATTTCTTGGGTTTCAGCTTCAGATTGATCGTCGCCAGCTTGCGCGTGTCGAAGGAGCTGAGCGTATGGGCGCCGCTCGATAAGCCGCTATATTCGGCCTTGAGCTCATAGTCGATGTCGGGGCTGAGGTCGTGAAAATAGTAGCCGCCGTCTTTCTGGGTGAAGAACGAGCGGATCTGCAGGCTCTTGGTGTTCTTCAGATAGACGACGGCGCCATTCACCAGGCTGTCGTCCGGCCCCGTGACAGAGCCCTGCACGCTGCGCGTGTGGCTATCCTCGGCGAAGCCGGCGACGGCAGCGAGCAGGAGCGCAGCCGCCAGCAACTTGAGCCCGGCGCCCCAAACTCCGCGCACTCGTCCGGGAACGCGAGAAATCCTGGATGGCATCCTATTTCCAATCCTCTTCTTCGGCTTCTTCTTCATCCTCTTCGTCTTCGAGGAGATCCGCATCCTCTTCGTCCTCGGCGAATTCCTCCGCCGATTGCAGCTCCAGAGGATCGGTGCTGACTACCCGGAGATCCGCTCCGCACTCATCGCAACTGAGGGGGTCGCCCTCGTCGAGGTCTTCTTCCTCGACGTCGATTGCGCCTTCGCATTCCGGACACTTGACCATCGATCCATGCCTCCCGAAACTACTGTTATACGACAGATTGCCGCCATGGAGATTCCGTTTCCGGCTGCCCAGTCCTATTTGCCGGCGGCCTGGCGCGCCAGGCGCCGCCGGGTGGTAGCTGGCACGATCCCTTTCATGCGCAGATACGTGAATAGTTGCTGGCGGTGGGTCAGTTCGTGCTCCTTGACCCATTGCAACATCTCCAACCGCGTGACTATCACGCCATCCACGCGCTTTATCATCCCAGCCCAGAACTCTTGCCGTTGGGCGGCCAATGGCGCGGCGCGCTCGTTCAAGGATTCGCGCAGACGGCGGCTCAACTCGGCTGGCTCCAGGGCCTCCGGGATGTCGGCCGTGTAAGTCGCGATGCGCGCGCGGCGAATATCGGGGTCCGTGAAATCGGTGTCGCCCGCCAACAGCATACCGGTAAGACCGTGGGTGGACACCAGGATATGGCGTCCGATCTGGCCGAAGGTCTGCAGGTCGGCAGCCGGGCTAAATCCGAATTCGCTCGCCGGGAAATCCTCGACGGCGGCGATCGTATCCTGGCGGACATTCTTCCAGGAATCGATGACGTGTTCGACCCTTACCATGTCCTCATTGTACCCGCACGACAGCCGGCTCAAACGCTGGCGCTGGCGCTGCTTGCCGGACAAGCCGCGCGCGGCAAGCGTCTGTGACCGGCCCCCCCGCCTGAGCCCGACCGCCCTCCGCCGGTATAATATATGTACCAATGCACTTGAAACGCGACGAGAGGGTTGTCGACCTGAATCCGCAGGAGACCGCAGAGTGGGTGGAAGCGCTGGATCAGGTTCTGGACGAAACCGGCCCGGATCGCGCGGCATACCTGGTCGAGAGGCTGTCGGAGCGCGCCAGGACCGGCGGCGCGGAACTGCCCATCCACCTGAACACGCCATACGTCAACACCATCAGGCCGGACGAGGAAGATCCGTATCCCGGCGACCGCGCCATGGAGCGGCGCATCAAGAGCCTGATTCGCTGGAATGCGATGGCCATGGTGGTGCGGCAGAATAAATACGACGCCGGAATCGGCGGCCACATTTCCACTTACGCCTCGCTGGCGACTCTGCTCGAGGTCGGGTTCAACCACTTTTTCCGCGCCAGCTACGGCGATCAGCCGGGCGACCTGATTTACTTTCAGGGCCATGCCTCGCCGGGTGTATACGCACGGGCCTTTCTGGAAGGCCGGCTCAGCGAAGATCACCTGAAGAATTTCCGCCACGAACTGCGCGACAAGCCGGGACTTTCCTCTTACCCCCACCCGTGGCTGATGCCGGACTTCTGGCGGTTTCCCACCGTATCCATGGGTCTCGGGCCGATCAACGCCATCTACCAGGCGCGCTTCATGCGATACCTGGAGAACCGCGGCGTGATTCCGCCCACGGCGCGCAAAGTGTGGGCGTTTCTGGGCGATGGAGAGACCGACGAGCCGGAATCGATGGGATCCCTCACGCTGGCGTCACGCGAGAAACTGGACAACCTGATTTTCGTGGTGAACTGCAACCTGCAGCGCCTGGATGGCCCGGTGCGCGGCAACGGCAAGATCATCCAGGAACTGGAAGCGGCTTTCCGCGGGGCTGGCTGGAACGTGATCAAGGCGATCTGGGGCGAGGATTGGGACGATCTGCTGGCGCGCGATTCGACCGGCCTGCTGGTCCGGCGCATGGGCGAAGCGGTGGACGGCGAATTCCAGACCTACGTCACCCGCGACGGCGCTTACATCCGCAAGAATTTCTTCGGCAAATACCCGGAACTGCTGGACCTGGTTTCGCACCTGAGCGACGAGGAACTGTTCAAGCTGCACCGCGGCGGCCACGATCCGCGCAAGGTCTATAACGCCTTCAAAGCCGCCTTGGAGTTCACCGGCCGGCCCACAGTGGTGCTGGCCCACACTATTAAAGGCTACGGATTGGGCGAAGCCGGCGAGGGCCGCAACATCACGCACCAGCAGAAGAAGCTCAACGAAGCCGAGCTCGAACACTTCAAGTCGCGCTTTGAGATTCCCATCCCCGACGAAGCCGCGCGCACGGCGTCCTTCTACCGTCCGCCCGCGGACAGTCCCGAAATCGCTTACATGCACGAGCGGCGGCGGCTGCTGGGCGGTTATTTGCCGAGCCGCGCCGTTCCGCCCAGGCAGATTGAGGCGCCGCCGCTCGAATACCTGAAGGAATCGCTGGAAGGTTCGGCGGGCCGCGAGGTTTCCAGCACCATGGCGCTGGTGCGCGTGCTCACGCTGCTGCTGAAGCATCCGGCAGTAGGCAAACGGGTGGTGCCCATCATCCCCGATGAAGCGCGCACGTTCGGCATGGAATCGCTGTTCCGGCAATTCGGCATCTACGCCAGCCAGGGACAGCTTTACAAGCCGCATGACGCGGAGATGTTCCTGTACTACAAGGAATCGAAAGACGGCCAGATTCTGGAGGAGGGCATCACCGAAGCCGGCTCGATGGCTTCGTTCGCGGCCGCCGGAACCGCTTATGTGAATTACGGCGTGGAGATGATTCCGTTTTTTGTTTATTACTCCATGTTCGGTTTCCAGCGCGTGGGCGACTTGGTGTGGGCGTTCGGCGACTCGCGCGGCAAGGGTTTTCTGTGCGGCGGCACGGCCGGGCGAACCACGCTGGCCGGCGAAGGGCTGCAACACCAGGACGGTCACAGCCTGGTGTTGGCTTCCACGGTGCCCAATTGCGCGGCGTACGATCCGGCTTTCGCGTACGAGATCGCCATCATCGTTCAGGACGGCATCCGCCGCATGTACGAGTTGCAGGAAGACCGTTTTTACTACCTGACCCTGTACAACGAGAACTATCCGATGCCGGCCATGCCGGAGGGGCTGAACGCGGAAGGCGTGCTGAAGGGCATTTACCGCTTCCAGGCCGCGCCGGAGGGCAAGGCCGTGGTGCAACTGTTCGGCAGCGGTCCGATTTTGAATGAAGCCGTGCGCGCGCAGAAGATTCTCGCCGATCAATATGGCGTGGCCGCCGACGTGTGGAGCGTGACCAGTTACAACGAGCTGCGGCGGGACGCGCTGGCGGCGGAGCGCTGGAACCGCCTGCATCCGGACCAAACCGCGCGGATGCCCTACATCGTCGAGGCGCTGCAGGGCGCCGAGGGACCGATTGTGACGGCTACCGATTACATGAAAGTGGTGGCCGACCAGGTGGCGCCGTGGCTGCCCGGCCGCATGGAGACGCTGGGAACGGATGGTTTCGGGCGCAGCGATAATCGCGAGTACCTGCGCCGCCACTTCGAGGTGAACGCCGAATCGATCTCGGCCGCCGCGCTCTCGCGCCTGGCCCGCGACGGCCGGTTCGACATGGGGAAGGCAAAAGCGGCGTTCAGCGAGCTGGGCGTGGACACGGAGAAGGCGGACCCGTCGCGGGCGTGATGTCCGGCGCGGGCCAAGCCTGGCAACACTGACTTTCTGATGCAAGCGGGACAGCGCATTGCGGCCGCCGGAATGGCGATCACCGGCGCGCTCGCCCTGGTGAAGATCTTCACCGGGCTGGCCGGACACTCCACGGCGGTGGTCGCGGACGGCATGGAATCCGCGGGCGACGTGTTTTCTTCCGGCATGGTCCTGGTGGGCCTCACGGTCAGCTTCAAGCCCGCCGATTCGAATCACCCTTACGGCCATGGCCGCGCGGAAATCCTGAGCGGCCTGCTGGTGGGGCTGGTGCTGGCCTCGGCCGGCGCGCTGATTTCGTATGGGTCGTTTCTGCGGCTGGGCCAGCCGCATGAGCCGTTGCGCTGGTTCGTGATCTGGCCTGTGGTGGCCTCGCTGGTGGCCAAGAGCGCGCTGGCGGCCACCAAGTTCCAGGTGGGGAAAAGAATGCGCAGCGCCGCGCTGATGGGCGATGCTTGGCACGACACCACCGATTGCATTTCCGCGCTGACCGCGCTTACCGCGGTGGCGCTCACGCTCGCCTCCCCGCAGCGCTTTTTCAATGCCGACCGGTACGGCGGTCTCGCGGTCGGCATCATCGTCATCGTTGCCGGCGTACGTGTGGCGCGCGAAACCACGTTGCAGTTGATGGACACCATGCCCAGCGACAAAATGATGGCGGAGATCCGCGCCGCGGCGGCGCAGGTGCCCGGCGTGCTGGGCGTGGAGAAATGCTTTGCGCGCAAAACCGGCTTAAGCTACCACGTGGACCTGCACATGGAAGTCGATCCCGAAATGACCGTGCGCCAATCTCACGAGATTGCCCACGAAGTGCGGATGCGCGTTGTGGATCAGGTGGAGTGGGTGGCCGACGTGCTGGTACACGTCGAGCCGGCGCCGGGAGTAAGAGCGAGCGCCAGCCCGCGCGGGCATCAGGGCCTGTCGTGAGATAGCCGGTTCAATCGCAGGCTGACCGCTCCCTATGGTCGCGGCTCAGAAAGGCGCATCGGAGCCGCTACCGCCAGGGAGCGGTCATCCCGCACCGAGTCTTCAAGCCTGAAACCGCCGCAGGGCTTCGCGGGTGCCCGTTTCGTAGGCGTCGATCAACCTGTCCCAGGTCGCGTTGGCTTCGTCGTCGATCTGTTTCCGCGCGGGGTCGGCGTCGAACCATGCCATCGTCCGGCGCACCCCTCGGCCGAACGGCATGGTGGCGCAATAGCCGGGGACGAACCGTTTGATCTTGCTGTTATCGAAGACAACGCTGACGGCCTTATCGCCGGCGAGTCCGCCCGAGGCGTCGGGCAGGCAGGCGGCGATGAAGTCGGATGGGATGTGGACCAGCTGCGGCTCGGCTCCAGCGGCCTCGCCCACAATGCGGTAAAACTGGTCCCAGCTCATCACCTCGTCGGATGTGATGTGGAAGGCGTGCCCTATCGCCTGTTCGGCCCCAAGCAGGCCCACCAGGCCTTTGGCGAAGTCGCTGTTGTGAGTGATCACCCAGAGCGACGAGCCGTCGCCCGGCACGATAACTTTCTTTCCCCGGCGCATACGGTCCACCGCCGTGTACGATTTGGTCCAACTGTTGATGGCGAGCGTGATCTGCGTGTCGCCGTAAGTCAGCGACGGGCGCACGATGGTGACCGGGAAGCCCTCTTCGCGGTAGGCCTTCATGAGCCGCTCTTCGCAGGCGATTTTGTTGCGCGAATAATCCCAAAACGGGTTCTTGAGAGGCGTGGATTCGGTGATCAGGTAATGCGACGCCGGCTTTTGATAGGCGCTGGCGGAGCTGATGAAAATGTACTGCCGCGTGCGGCCGCGAAACAGCTCCAGGTCGCGTTCGATATCGGCGGGCGTGTACGCGATCCAGTCGACCACGGCGTCGAAGGATGTGCCGCCGAGAGCTCGGGCGGCAGCCGCGAAATCCTGCATGTCGACGGTCAGGGTCTTCGCTCCGGCGGGAAGATCCGCCGCGCGGCGCCCACGCGTGAGAAGAGTGAGATCTAGCTCCAACTCCGCCGCCAGCCGCGTACACGCAGTGCTGATAATGCCGGTACCGCCGATAAAAAGAACTCTCATGGAGCTGTTGTACCAAAACGCGACGGCCAAAGAACACCGCTCCTGCCGGCGAGGGCCGCCTCGCGTACAATTGAAGGAGACATGAAACGCACTGCCTTGGCCACTGCTTTGCTTCCCTGCCTGGCGTTTGCCGCCTCCTTTGACTCCGGTAAGACCGTGGGTGGAACGGGTTCGCCCATCGTGCTCGAAGTGTTCAGCAGTTTCGACTGCCCGCACTGCAAGGAGTTGCATGACGATCTTGTGCCGTTGCTGATGCGCGACTACGTGGCGAGCGGCAAAGTGTACCTGGTGAATCGGGAGTTTCCGCTGGCCGGCCCATATCACCCTCATTCCCGCGAGGCCGCCCTTTACGCCACTGCGGCGGCCCGCATCGGCAAGTATTCGGTGGTTGCCGATGCGTTGTGGAAGAACCAGGCTACCTGGGTCGTCAACGGCCAGGTCTGGGAGACGGTCGCTACCGTGCTGACGGCGGCCGAACAGAAGAAGGTGCAGGCGCTTTACAAAGATCCGGGCGTCGAGGCCGAGGTGCGGCACGATATCGACGAGGCCACGCATGACAATGTCGACCGCACGCCGTCTATATTCATTACAGCCAACGGAAGGCGCTTCATGCTGCCGGGCGGCGTGCCCAACTACGAATTGCTGTCGAGCGTGCTGAATCACTACCTCGGGCATTAGGCCGGCTTTCCGCCCGGCTGCCCGGTAATATATGAATATGAGACTTGGCGCCCTGGCGCTGTTACTGTTGTGGCCGGCGATGGCGGCGGTGAGCGACATCGACCCGAACAAGACGGCGGGCAACCCGTCGGCGCCGGTCACCGTTCAGATCTTCAGCGATTTCGAATGCCCGGCTTGCAAGGTCTTTCACGACCGCAGCCTGCCGCAATTGCAGAGGGACTTCGTGGCCACCGGCAAGGTCTTCGTGGTGTATCGCGAGTTCCCTCTGCCCATCCACGCACACTCGCGCGAGGCCGCCAACTACGCCGTTGCCGCGGCGCAGTTCAGCTTGTATCAGCCCGTGGCCGACGCGCTGTTCCGCGACCAGTTCGCCTGGTCGGTGAACGGCAAGGTGTGGGATACGGTGGCCAGCGTGCTGACTCTCTCGCAGCAGAAGAAGGTGAAGGCGGCGGCGGATGGCCCGGCCGTGTTGGGCGAGATTGTGCGCGACGTGAATGCCGGCCATGCGATCCCGGTGGGCTCGACGCCCACGCTGGTGGTATCGCGAGGCGCCAGGCAATATCCGGTTTCGGGCACGCTGAATTACGAGATTCTGAAAAGCTTGATCAATGACATCTCCAAGTAAGAACCTGCGCGCGATCATGCTGGTGCTGCGCGTCGCCCTGGGTGCGATATTCGTCTATGCCGCCTGGACCAAGCTGCGCACGCCGTGGGAGCTGTTCGCCATGTCGATCGATTCCTACCAGTTGCTGCCGCTGAAGGCGGTGGAACTGGTGGCGCGCACGCTGCCCTGGTTCGAACTGGCGGTGGGCCTGCTCCTGATGGCCGGCTTCTGGCTGCGCAGCGCCGCGGCGGCAACCGCGCTGCTGCTGGCGGTTTTCTTCGGGCTGATGGTGCGGGCGTACGCCAAAGGGATGGAGATCAATTGCGGCTGCTTCGGACAGAACGACATCATTTCCTGGAAGACCCTGCTGCGCGATGGTTCGATGCTGGCCGCCGCGCTGGCGCTGACGGTTCTCAGCTTGAAGAAGAAGACAGAAGACAGAAGTCAGAAGACAGAATAGCCGGAGCGGGACTGAGTTCTTACTCCTCACTCCTTACTCCTTACTTCTGTCTCCTGACTTCTGTTCCGCTCAGCACTTCGCTCGCCGTTGCCAGCGTCGCGCCGGCGGCGCGCAGTTCCGCCAAGGCCCGGTCTCCCGCTTCCTGGCGCAGCGCCTGTACCGCATCCGTTACCAACGTCACCGGCTTCCCGTAGCTCAGCAGACCGCGCGCGGCATGCCAGACGCAGACTTCGGTTACCACGCCGTAGAGCACAAAGCGGTCCGCCTCGAGCCGCTCCAGCAGCGGCGCGATGGTGCGCGTCTCGAACACGTCGACCGTCTGCTTTTCGACGATGATCTGCGCCGCCCCCGCAGTGTCCGGCAGTGCCTCGCGGTTGGGTATCACCACCGGCTTCTCGAGCAGAGTGGCTTGCGGCTTGTGCTGGCCCAGAGCGCCGGAAACGCAATGCGGCGGCCATTGGGCAAATTCCGCATCATTCTCGGCGTGGGCGTCGGTGGTCGAGACCAGAAGAATCCCGCTTGCGGCGGCGTGCCGGTTGAGCCGAGCCACCGCAGCGATGACGCGCTCCGCGCCGGGAGCGTAAAGGGCGCCCGCCGGGCTGACGAAATCCAGTTGCGTATCGATATCGAAAAAGACGGTTCTCATGCGACCGGCGCTGTCCCCAGCAGGTTCAAGCGCGTGCGCTCCATCAACGCGCGCAACTCGCGACTGTAGATCACCGGCCACGGTTCCGTGGTCTCCAGTTGGCGCAGCGCGGGCGAAAGCCGGGCCACGGATTCACGGGCGCGCTCGCGGGCCTGATCGAGCGTGGGCAGCGGCTCGACCAGGTGGCCGCCAAGGATCACCGGCCGCAGCAGCGCCTCTCCACGCCCGCACTCTCCGGAGCGCGCCACCACGTCGCGCGCCACGTCGCGGAAAATCTGCTTGGCGCCTGGAATGGTGCTCTTGTCGTCGCTGTACTTGGCGGTGTAGCGCTTGATGCCGCCGATTTCCATCTCCACCATTTTGTAGACGCCGCTGAGCGATGGCGCGTCGGCGGAAACCGAAATCTGCGTGCCCACCCCGAAGGCATCGATGGGCGCGCCGGCGGCGAGCAGCTCACGGACGCGATACTCGTCCAGATCGCCGCTGACCATGATCCGCGCTTCGTGGAGGCCAGCCTCGTCCAGGATGGCGCGCACCTGGCGCGCGTGATCGAGAAAGTCGCCGCTATCGATGCGCACGCCCCACAGCGGCCGCCCCAACGCCGCTACCCGCCGTGCGGCCTGGGCCACGTCGTAGGTGTCCAGCAGTTGCACCGCGTTCTCTCCCAGCGCGCTTTGCAGCTTGCGGAACGCCACATCTTCGCAGCTAAACGACATCACCCAGGAGTGCCCAGCCGTGCCGGCGACCGGAATCGAAAAGCGGAAACCGGCGAGAGCGTTGCTGGTGGCCGCGCAGCCGCCCAGATATGCCGCCCGCGCGCCCAGTACGCCCGCCTCCGGCGTATGCGCGCGCCGCGTGCCGAATTCGATAACCGATCTCCCATCCGCCGCAGCCACCAGGCGCGCCGCCTTGCTGGCGACCAGGGTCTGGAAACTCACCGCGGATAGCAGGTACGTCTCCGGCAATTGCGCTTCGATTATCGGCCGCGCGGATAGTCAGCAGAGGTTCACCAGCGAACAACGGCGTGCCTTCCGGCACGGCAAACAGGTCGCCCGTGAAACGAAAATCGCGGAGGTAATCGAAAAACTCGCGCGGCGCGCGGGCGAACTGCGGAAGGCCGCGCAGATAGTCGATCTCTTCGGCGGTAAAGCTGAGGCCTAGCAGGTAATCCACCGCCTGCGGCAACCCGGCTGCCAGAACATAATTCCGATTGGGTGGCAGCCGGCGGATGGCGAACTCGAAGGTGGCGATCTCCGCCGCCTTGCCGGCCTGGAAATACCCGGCCGCCATGGTGAGTTCGTAAAGATCGGTAAGAAGACCGTTCATGATTGCGAAAACATGATGGCCACGGATAAACACGGATGAACACGGATAAGCAAGAAGGCAAGACTCTTGTTCTTATTCTGTGTTTATCTGTGTTCATTCGTGGCTCGAAATCGTGCTTATTTCTTTTTCTTCGGCTCGGGCGCGGCTTCCTTCACGTCAGCGGCCGCTTTTTCGAGATCCTCCACGGCTTTGGCGTCCAATTCATAGATGCTCGGCTCGCCTTCGCGTTGCGCGAAATATTTCTCGCCCTGCTTGCTCACAACGACGTGCTCGATCTTGGCGCTGCCCTTTTCGAATCGACACTTGCTTCGAAAACCGGCTGGCCGCCACCCTGCTCGAGGAACTTGGAGGCCGTCAAATCGCGCAGCTTGTCGATTAGGTTCTGTATCCCGGCGTTATCCATGTTCTTGGGCCCCGCGGTCCACTTGTCGCCCGTGTTGGCGTAGGTCACGGGAGCGCCGGCGCCGTTCTTGATCTCAAGCCTGCGGGGATTGGCGAAGCCGAAATCGAACAGCTTCCTGTTGCGGAAATCGTCCAGGCTCTTGTTCAGACCCTCGCCGGTATCCGAGGCGATCTTGTACGCGCCCGCCACCGCGGAGCTCCGGGCATAGTAGTTGTTGTCCTTGTCCTTGCGAACTTCCAGGGTTTGGGCGCCGGAGTTGTCGGTGACCTGGGCCAGAGCCACCGTGGCTGCGGTCAAGAACTTCTTGGCCGCCTCCTCCGGGGCCGTGGCGAGATCCATCTTGGCGTCGCGCAACTTACCCACCAGAGTTTCCACCTGGCCGCTGTCGGCGCGCAGCGGACGCGGTTCCACAATCTGCCACTCGTTCCCCGCGTTCTTGCCGAATACGATTTCCGGCCCCTTGGCGGCCAGTTTGACGCGCGTCAGCTTTCCGAATTCGATGGTCAGCAGCCGCTTGTCGCGGAGGTCTTCGACAGTCTTGTCGAGGCTTGTCTTGAGGTAGCTGGCCACCGTGTACACGTGCGGGTCGCCGGATACCTTGGCGTAAGCGCCGGAATTGGTCGGCGTGTCATCGCCAATTGCCAACTCCACCTGCTTGCCGTCCTTCTCAATCACCTGCACCTTCAAGGTTGGGCTGGCCAGGCCGAAACCGGCCAGGTCGGTGGCGTTGTCTGCGATGGTCTTGTCGGCGGTCACCGAAGATAGCGTTGAAATCAGCGAGGCGGAGGCATCGGGATCGGCTGCGAGCGGCTGCGGCGCGGTCAGCGCCCATTTGCCGCTGTCACGGCTCAGAACCACCGGCTCGGCTCCGGCCTTCAGCAGGCGGATTTCGCGGAATTGACCTTCCGCAATCGACACGATCTTGGGACTCGTATCGGAAGGCGCCTTTTCTTTTTGCGCCTGCTTCTTGTTCGAGTACCAGATTGCGCCGCCCAATACAGCCAAAAGAACGACGGCTACCAAAAGTCCCTTCGGCTTCATCGGTTACCTCCGCTTCCACCAAGTGGCCAGGCCGAACGCCACCACCGTCAGCGGAAAGATGAAGAGGCTCAGCCAGAACAGCATGGCGAGCCGCTGCCCGCTGACATTAAGTTGCTGATCCTCGGGCGTCTTGGGACGAATCGAAATCAGGTCCTCATCGGAAGCCAGCCAATTGACCGCATTCACGAACAGGTCGCGATTGCCGAGTTGGCGCGAACCGGCCAGGCTGTTGACCGCCCAAATCGACGTGCCGCTCACCACGAAGCGTCCCTGCTTGGTTCCCGAATAAGTGCCAGCGGCCACCAGGGTCAGCGGTCCCTTCTTGCCTTTCTTGGGATCCACCGCGCCGCCCGGTCCAATCTCGGAAGTGGCCAGGGAGTCTTCCGCGGTAGCTACCAGCTTGCTCACCGAGGTCTTGCCTTCGCTCTTGATCTCGATCGACCGGCTCAGCGGAAACGCCGTCGGAATGCGCGTCAGCGGCTGCGTAATCGGATGCGATTCATATTGCAGCACCACCGGGATCTCCGGGCCGAAGCCGAAGATCTGCCCCAGGCCGCCTAGATCGAGCACCAGGTCCTTGTTGACGGTGACGCCCCAGGTCGCCAGCAGCGCGGCCAGTTCGTCGTTGGCAGCGGCAGGTTCGGAGCGGCCGATGCGGAGCACGTTGTCGAACATGAAGATGGCGCGTCCGCCGTCTTCCACGTAGCTCTTGATGGCCGCTACCACCGGCGCCGGATAGTCGGCGGTCGGGCCGCCGGAAACCAGCACGGTGCAATCCTTGGGAACCTCGACCGGTCCCGACGGCGCGGCCTGCCCGATCTCGACTTTCTTGCCAGCTTCGGGCGTGCCGGCGTCGGGCGCCGCGGCGGCCCGCAGCGAAACCGCGCGCGACTTGTAATTGTCGCGCTCCAGCAGCGCCTTGAGAACCGAAAAGCCCTCGCGGTCCTGATCGTCGATCGAGTGTTCGCCCGCTCCGGTCATGAAGCAGACGTTGCGCTCGCCACTCTTGAGCGCTCGGATCAACGCGCCGGTGACTTCCTCTTCCGTCAGGCTCTTGGCGCCTTCGTGGCGCGGCCCGTTCTCCACCACCACCGGCGAATCGGCGCGGAAACCGGCCGCCTTGGCCTGCGTCGGCTTCTTATTCGGATCGATGTAATCCACGCGCAGCCTGGTTGACAGTGATGAGTATCGGTCCAGCAGATCGCGTGCGTTCGGGAAGCTGCCGCTCTCGCCGAAATAGATCATGCGGACGTCGCTCTTCAGGTCCTTGACGATCTTGATGGTCTGGTCGGAGAGGCTGTACTGCTTGTTCTTGGTGGCGTCATAGGATTGATCGTAGCGCTGGGCGAGAAAATTCAACGCCACGAGGATGGCGAGGACGACGAGAGTGTAAACCGCGACGTACGCGCCGTACTTGGTTTGCCGTGCTTTGAGCCATTTAGCCGCCATGTCAGCTTCTCCACCGCAGCGATTCCATCGATCGCGATGTTATGAACAGCCCCAGGAAAATCATGGAGACATAGGACACCACATCGCCCAAGTCGAGAAGGCCTTTGGAGAAATTCTCGAAATGGGTGACGATCGAGACCTGATTGATCGCCTTCCAGTACCACTCGGTCTTATACTCCGTGTCGAAATAGTAAGGGATCAGCAACAGCGCCAGGCACAGGAAAAAAGTTATGCCGCCGGCGATGATCTGGTTCTTGGTCAGCGTGGAGATGAATAGGCCCATCGCCAGCAGGCAGCCGCCCTGCAGGATCAGCCCCAGGTACGCCACCAGCACCGGCCTCCAATCGGGTTTGCCCCAGACGAACAGCAGCGCGATATCGAGTGCCGACATGCCCAGGATGCAGAGGTAAAGAAACAGGGCGGCGAACCACTTGCCAAGGATGATCTGGATGTCCTTCACCGGCGAGGTGAGCAGCAGCTCGATGGTGCCGGTCTTCTTCTCTTCCGCGATCAACCGCATGGTGATCATCGGAATCAGAAACAGCGACACGGTACTGGCAAACCCCAGCAGCGGGCGGATGATCATCTCGTTCAGATTGGTGGGCTGAGATTGGCCCATCATCTGCGCCTGAAAGCTCATGGCCATCACGATGCGGATTTGCCGGTACAGAATTCCGCCGAAGATCAGGCCGAATACCGCCATTAGCAGATATGCGATGGGGGACGCGAAATAACTCTTGAATTCTTTTTTGCAAATCAGGAACGTGAGCCTCATTGTTTTGCTGCCTCGCTTTCCGCGGGCGCGTCGCCCTTTTTCTCCGCCGCGGTCAGTTGCAGGAAGACTTCTTCCAGGCTGAGCCCGACCGGCCGCAATTCACTGAGGTTCCAACCGGCATTGACCACGCTGCGCGCCAGGTCGGGGCGGATCTGGCGTCCCTGCAAGCTTTCCACTTCAAATGTCAGACGGCTGTCCTTGGAATCCTTCATCACTACGCTCCTGACGCCCGTTACCTGCTCCAGGCGCACCTGCACGTCGCTCGGATTCGGGTTGCCGCCGGCGGCTTCAATCTCGAGCGCCACCGATTCGGAGCCGCGCAAGCGGTTGGTGAGGTTCGCCACCGAATCGATGGCGACCAGTTTGCCCTGGCTGATGATGATGACGCGCTGGCAGGAGTGCTCCACCTCCGACAGAATGTGGGTGCTGAGAATGATGGTGTGGTTGCCGGCCAGCGACTTCAGCAGCTCGCGGATTTCGATGATCTGCTTGGGATCGAGACCCGAGGTCGGCTCGTCCAAAATCAACACATCCGGGTTGTGGATGATGGCCTGCGCCAGGCCCACGCGCTGCCGGTAGCCCTTGGACAGCTTGGCGATGAGCTTGTCGCGCACGTCGCCGATGGCGCAGCGGCCCAGCACCTCATCCACCCGACCCTTGATGTCGGCGGACGGGATGCCTTTCAACTTGCCGGTGAATTCGAGATACTCGGTCACCTCCATCTCCGGGTACAGCGGCGGCGATTCCGGCAGGTAGCCGATGCGCCTTTTCACCTCGATGGGATGCTCCTGCACGTCGAAGCCAGCCACCGTCGCGGTGCCGGCTGTGGGGGGCAGAAAGCACGTCAGCACACGCATGGTGGTGGTCTTCCCGGCGCCATTGGGCCCCAGGAAACCGACGATTTGCCCCTTCTCGACCTCGAACGAAATGTTGTCCACCGCGACAGTGCGCGCGTATCGCTTGGTGAGACCTTCTACCTTAATCATACGGTTGTATCCCAGACTGAAGAGACGCAGTAATTGCCATTTGGGCAGTAAACGGCGGCCCGGAAGGGCGGCCGGCACTAGACTGACTATGCGTTTCTATGATAGAAACCGCAGACAAGGGTTGTCAAATGAGCGGAGCGAGCTGCAAACGCGCAGTGGCAGGTTTGACGGCGCGCTTCCGGAACCCCACTGGAACTATTTTCGTAACCATTTTCGATCTGGCCAGTATTCCCTTTTGAAAAGCAGGCAATGGTGGAGGACGAGCAAATCATGCGGCAGGTCCGGGATGGCGAGGTGAACCGCCTCGAAGTTCTGTTCGACCGCCATCAAAGGGCTTTGCTGCACTATTTCCTGCACCTGACCGGGAACCGCGCCGCCAGCGAGGACCTGGTACAGGAGGTGTTCTTTCG
Organism: Bryobacterales bacterium; assembly: GCA_963843095.1. Lineage (GTDB taxonomy): Bacteria > Acidobacteriota > Terriglobia > Bryobacterales > Bryobacteraceae > Bog-375. The sequence goes on along the minus strand of CAWJLI010000101.1, from coordinate 35,882 downwards.
CGTTCTGAAGTACCGCCGCAGCTACCAGACGGAAAACACCTTCCGCGCCTGGCTGTTTCAGATTGGCCGCAATGCCTACCTGGATCACCTGGGGCGGCGGAAGAACGAAGTCGCCTGGCCGGCCGAGACGCCGGAGGCGGCCAGTCCGGACACGGCGCCCGACCGGCTGATGGAAGAGAAGCAGGAAACCGCGCTGCTGCGCCAGGCCCTGGCCGAGATGCCGCCGGAGAAAAGGGAAGTGCTCGTGATGAGCCGCTTTCTGGACTTGAAATACGAAGAAATCGCCGCTGCATTGCAGTGCGAGGTCGGCACGGTGAAGGTGCGCGTCTACCGGGCGCTGCACGAACTGGGCGACCGCTTCTTCGCCTTACGGGGAGAACCGCTGTCATGAACTGCGAGAACATCCGCCAACAACTTCCCGAGTGCCTCGCCGGCAGGCTTGGGCGAAAGCGCGCGGGAGCGCCTCATCGAACACCTGGAAGGCTGTTCCGGGTGCCGCGGCGAGCTGGCTCACCTGGGAATCGTCTGGCGCGGCCTGGAAGCGCTCAAGCTCGAAGCCGAACCCGACGCGGCGATGAAGGAGCGTTTTCAGGCAACCCTGGCCGCTTTCGAGGCCGGCCTGGAACAAGGCCGCCTGGCCGCCGTGGCGCTGCCGGCGCCGTCCCGCCAAGCTCCGCCGCGCTGGGCGTGGCAACTGGCGGCAGGCCTGGCGCTCCTCGCCATCGGTCTGATCGCCGGCCGCGGCCTGGCGCCGCGCCCGTCGGTTACCCCGGAGATCGCGCAGTTGCAGGGCCAGGTGGAGAGCCTGCACCAGTTGGTGGCGCTCTCGTTGATGCAGCAGCAGCAGTCTCCCGCATCCAGGATCGAAGGCGTCACTTACGCCTATCGGATGACGCAGCCGGATCCCCAGGTGGAAGCAGGCGCTGCTCTACGCAGCCGGCCACGATTCCAACGTGAACGTGCGCCTCTCCGCGGTGGACGCGCTGGATAAGTATGCGGCCGATCCGAACGTGCGGCGCGCGCTGCGCGGCCACGCTGGCCGCGCAGGATTCGCCGCTGGCGCAGGTGGCTCTGATCGATCTGGTGGTGAAATCGAAAGACCGTGATTGCGCTTCCGCGCTGCGCCGCCTGGCCAGCCGCCCCGAGGCCGATGAGGCCGTGCGCCAGCGGGCGCAGTGGGCCATCGATCAGTTGGGAATCAAAGGAGAATCCAGATGAAAACGCTTTTGCTGCTGACCGTTTCGCTGCTGCCTCTGGCGGCGCACGATTCCGATCGGCACTGGCGGGTGGAAGACCAGGAGACCATCCATCATTCTTATGCCGGCGGTGCCGGCCACAAGCTGATCGTCGACAACTTCGCCGGCGCGATTCACGTCGCTGGCGGCGGCAGCCAGATCGAGGTCACGCTGGTGCGCCACAACCACGCCGATTCCGCGGAGAAGCTGGCGGAAGCCAAACGCGAGGTGAAGCTCGATATCTCCGAGCGGGGCGGCGAGGTGAAACTCCATCAGGATTACCACAGCGGCAACCATCGGGGCGACGAAGAAGGTTATCGCGTCGAGTTCGACTACGACATCCAGGTGCCCGCCGGCACCGCGCTTTCGCTCGGCAACTTCAACAGCGAAATCGCCGTCAAGGGCACCAGCGGCGATTTCAAGATCCACGCATTCAACGGCCACATCGAGGTGGAAGACGTCACTGGCGCCGGCAGCATTGACACGTTCAACGGGCCGGTGAAGATCGGCTTCCGCCGCAACCCGGAGCGCGACCTCAAGGTCAAGACATTCAATGGCACCGTGGATGCCTACTTTCAGCCCGGTCTCAATGCCGAGCTGAGCTACAAGACGTTCAACGGCGGCGTGTTTTCCGATTTCGAAGTGGTGCCGCTCGCATCCAAAGCCAGCGCGGAGGGAAACGGCACGAAATTCGTTTACCACAGCGGCCGCTCCGGGTCGGGGCGAATCGGCCAGGGCGGCCCCAAGCTTGAATTTGAAGGCTTCAACGGCCCCATCCGCCTGCACGAGGCGAAATCCTAGACGGGCGAATCGGCCGGACAAAGACGAGGAACACCAGTCATGAAAACCATATTTGCCCTTGCGGGCACAGCCATCATCGTGTGCAGTCTTGCCGCCGCGCAGGACGGCACGGGGCGCGTAGTGGTTCCCGCGCCCCCTGGCGGCCACGCGCGCCAGGTGAATGTGCACGTGCTGAACAACTCGATCACGGTGAAGACCTACGGCGGCAGCGACGTGATCGTGGAAGCCGGCTCTCATCCCGCGCCCAGCGCCGGAGGCATGCGCCGCATCGATGGGCCGCGCGGACTCACCATTGATGCGGCCGATAACGTGATCGAGATCCATGCCGATCCCACGCTGCAGGGTCCGCTAACGATCACCGTTCCCGCCGACACGTCTGTGGATCTGCACACGCTCAACGGCAACCTGAGCGTAGAGGGTCTGCACGGCGAAGTGGATGCCGATACCCTCTCCGGGCACACCGAGCTGACCGGGATCGCGGGAACCGTGGTGGCGCATTCGCTGAACGGCCCGATCCACGTGATCATGGAACGCGTCGACCCCTCCAAGCCGCTGTCGTTCAGCAGTCTGAATGGCTCCATCGATGTGACCTTGCCGGCCGATGTCAGGGCTAGCGTAAAGTTCAAGACCATGCGCTCGGAGATTTATAGCGATTTCGGTATTACGCTCGGTGGACTCGCGCCGGCGGAGAAGGACAATTCCGGCGGGCTCAAATTCCGTCTGCGCTTCGACAACAATTTCGAGGGCGTCATCAACGGCGGCGGCGTGCCGGTCAGCTTTCACACTCTCCACGGAACCATTTATTTGCGCCAGAAGAAGTAGGAAATCGACCGGCGGCAGAGACCGCCGGCGTTACCACGGCAGCGTCTCTGGGTAACGCCGGCGGTCTTTGCCGCCGGTTCTTTGTGAGGCGGGCGCGCCGGTCCCAGGAGAATTGCATAGAATGATGGAGTAATGAAAACTCCAACCACGCGCCGCGGCTTTCTGGGCGCAGCCGGCATGGCGGGCCTAGGAGCCGTGGCCGCTTCGGCCGCTCCCACGACCGCCGAACCCACGCCTTTGGCCATCAAGCTCGGCATCGCCACTTACACCTTCCGCAAGTTCGACCGGCCGAAGGTGATCGAAATGATCCGGCAGGTGCGCACCCCCTGGATCAGCGTCAAGAACACGCCGCAGCAACTGGACACCAATAGCACTCCCGAGCAGGCTCGCATAGCGCGCCAGGCGTTCGACGCCGCCGGGCTCAAGGTGATGAGCATCGGCAACATCGACATGACCAAGGCCAACACCGTCGACGATTTGCGGCCGTTGTTCGAGCTGGCGAAGAACTTCGGTGCGCCGATGATGGTTTGCGCTCCCACGCGCGCCAACCTCAAGGCCGTCGAGCAGATGGTCCGCGAATACGACATTCGCATCGCCATCCACAATCACGGGCCGGAAGATCATCATTTTCCCAGCGCGCAATCGGTGCTGGAGGCGGTGAGCGGGCTCGACCCGCGCTGCGGCTTGTGCATGGATGTCGGACACGCCTATCGCGCCGTCCGCATGCCCCGCCTGCTGGCGGCGGAGGCCGCGCGGAAGAGCAATGCCGCCGACCAGACCAACACGGGAATCGTCGGCGCCTTGCAGGACGCGATTGCCGCGCGATCGGGCAAAACCGCTTTCGACGACGATCCGGTGAATATCATCGCGGTGGCCGGCGCCCGCCTGCTCGATATGCACATCAAGGATTTGAAAGATCTGACCGACAAGGACAGCCAGTGCGATGTGGGCGACGGCCAAATACCGGTCCCGGACATTTTTCGGGAGCTCAAGAAGATCCATTACCAGGGCTGCGTCAACCTGGAATACGAGATCAACGCCGACGACCCGCTGCCCGGCGTCGAGCGCTCGTTCCGCTACATGCGGGGCGTGCTGGCTGGAATCGCGGGCGCCTGATCCACAATATGCACAACATCGTAATCGGAACCAAGGGGGAAAAGCGCGTGCTGGTGACGGGCGAAAACGCCATCAGCTTTCTCGGTGAGGCGGGTCCCCGCGTCTTGGCGACTCCCAACATGATCGGCCTGATGGAGCGCGCCTGCCGCGACACGGTGCTGCCACAACTCGAACCCGGATACGACACGGTGGGAACCCACGTCGACGTTTTCCACCTGGCGGCCGCGCCGATCGGCGCGACGGTGAACATCACCGCGGAAATCACCGCGGTGGTGGAGCGCCGCGTCGCATTTCGCGTGGAAGCCTGGGACGAAAAGGAAAAGATCGGCGAGGGCACGCACGAGCGTGCCATCATCAACGTGGCCAAATTTGCCGCACGGCTGGCGGAAAAGCGGACGTCGCGGTAGTAGAGGCGTGGCGCGGGCGGTTTTGCCTGGAGCGTCTCTCGCGCGTCAACGGGGAAAATGTCGAGACGATTCTCGACACAGCAGGCAGGACTGCCTGCGCTACGCGTGCTACCAGTTGAAAAGCGAATCCACCGGGCGAAAACTCCCGGCGGCGGGTCGATTGACCGGCGACACGTCCTTCACGCCGCCGGTCTGCTGGTGGTAGAACTCGAGCAGGATGGATTCATCGTAGTCGATGGCGCGGGCGTATTGGCGTATGTAGCTGGTGTTGTATATGCCGCCGGGCAGCCGGCGGAAATCTCCCTGCTCAATGGCTTCGAGCGACCTCACGCCGATCTTGGTCAATTCGGCGATCTGTTGGAGCGAGATACCCCGGTTGCGGCGAATTTCCGCAAGTCCTAGCACGCTATCATCCCTATTCATCGCATACGCCTCAGCCGGTCACGTCATAGACCAGTACTGACCCAAATTCCGCATCAAAAAGAAAGAACACTATAACATCAACCTCCGCCTCTGATAAACTCTTTTTTCATGGACATATGCCGGCGCTCCTTCACGCTTTCGATGATGGGAGGTATATCCTTCAAAACATGGTGCTTAGCGCCGCGTCCGAACCTGTTCCTATTGATTTTGATCGAGCTCCTGAGGCCCGATTTCCTGGAAAACGCGTGGGGTAAACTAACCAATGGGGGGCTCCGGAAACTACTAACTTCCGGTGCATATTTTCCCGACTGCCGGCACCTGGCCAGCACATTTCCATCGACCACTCTGGCGACGCTAGCCACCGGCGCGTGGCCCGCCGAGCATGGCATCGTGGCCGACTCCTGGTGGGATCGCCGTTGGCGGCAAACGGTGAAAGCTTCCGAAGAAGAACTGCTGGCGACCACCGTGGCGGGGCAGATCGCCGCCGAAGCCGGTACCCGAGTCTACGTAGTGGCTTCGGATGCGGGGCAGGCCGGCCTGGTGGCTGCGCACCCGGCGGCGCGGCTGTTCTGGCAGGACCGGGAGGGCCGCTTCAACACGCTGGGCAATGCGCCGGATTGGCTGAGCCCGTTCAACACCGAACGGCCGATTGAGCAACTGCACGGCGCCGGGTGGCTGGCGGCCGGGGCGCCGGCTGGCTCCCCGCCGCTGCGACAACTGACGTACGATGCGGCCCATCCAAAGGTTTTCACCGAGTTGTACCAGGCATCGCCATTCGCGGCGGCCGCGCAATTCGATTTCCTGCGCGAGTTGGCAACCAACGAACGCCTGGGGCAATCGGGCAGCTTCGATTTCGTCTGTCTGGTGGTCTCCGCGCCGGCCCGGCTGGGATTCGAGACGGGCGCCTTTTCGCCGCTGATGCAGCAGATGACGCTGCAGCTCGACCTGCAGGTCGAATCGCTGCTGACCCAGTTGCGGCGAACGCTCGGCGACAAAGGATTCGAACTCGCTCTGGCCGGCTGCCATGGAGCGCCTCCCGCTCCCAGCCCCGTCGCCCGCTCGCGGATGGCCGTGACGGGCGAGAGTGTGGCGCAGGCGGTCGAGAGCGCCCTGCACGACCGCAATCTCGGACACGTACAGAAATATCTCTATCCGTTCCTATACCTGGACGGCGGAACGGCGCGCGACCTGGAACCGATGCGTCAGGCGGCGGCCGCCGCCGCTTTCGAACATCCCGCCGTCGCCGGATACTATACCGCCGGCGGCGCCTGCTCCAGCCGCGACGAATGGGAGCGCCGCTTCCGGAACAGCTTCCACCCGCGGCGCTGCGGTGACGTCATGCTGTCCTACCGGCCGGAATACGTGGAGGACTATAACCAGGGGCGCGGCATCTCCTACGGCTCGTTGTACAACTATGACACCAGCGTGCCCCTTTGCCTGTACGGCCCGCGCTTTCGCGCGGGCGCGTTCGAATCGCCGGTGGAGGCGGTGGACCTGGCTCCTACGATAGCTCGCGCCTGCGGCGTCGCGCCGCCTTCTTCCTCGACCGGCCGCGTCCTGGCGGAGGCGCTGGCGGAGTAAGCGGCGCACGGGATCCCTCGCTCTCGATCAGCCTGTGCGGTATCCCGCTGCGCAATCCGATCGTCGCCGCTTCCGGCACTTTCGCTTGTGGTGTGCAAGTTCGCTTCGCTGCTGGATCTCAACGCGCTCGGTAGCCTGGTAGTGAAGGGCCTCTCGCGAGAGCCCATCGAAGGCAATCCGCCGCCGCTACGAAAAAAACCTGGCGCTACTTCGTGGCACTGCGGCTACAACCTGTTTTCTTGTAATGCCGGAGGTCTTTGCCGCCGGTTCCTGAGTGTGAAATGATCCGCACAAGATTCTTGGACTGTAACCTCGGGCGTGGGCAGGTCGCCTTACATACAGAAACCGCAACCTGCCCTAGGGTTGGACGCAAGACAAAAACTTCTTGTGCGCCAAGCGCTATCTGGCCACAGTAACTTCGACCTCAAGGAAATTCTCGACCATGACGAAGAAATCGCTGTTCTTTATTGGATTCGTGTCTGTTTGCAGCTTGGCTCTGGCCGGCACGAAGAGCTATGACATTGTTTTCGAGCGCACTGCAGTCGTCGGCGCTTTGCAGTTGGCCCCCGGCGAATACAAGCTCAAAGTGGAAAATGGCACCGCAACCTTCACCGACGTCCGCACTAGCAAGTCGGTGTCCGAACCGGTCAAGCTGGAAACTGCCGCTCGGAAGTTCTCCTACACGGCGGTCGACTCCGTCGTCGAGGGTAAGACCGAGCGCGTTGCTTCCATCGAGTTGGGTGGTTCCACCGCCGAAATCGAGTTCGGAGCCGGCGCCGCCGCGCAGAGCAGCAAGTAGTTGCCCGACTCGCGGGGCAGGCCGCGGCCTGCCCCGCAGTTGCAGCGTTTCTTCCGCTTTCCTTTCGAGTAACGCCCTTCGGCAAGACCGCCCGTTCCGATAAATCCCATTCCGCTCGCCGGCCCGCGTGCTTTGGTCGTTTCCACCATTCCTATTGCTTTCCCACAAGAGAGATGACGCGCTGACGATGGCAGTGGCGCTGCTGATTCTGGCCGGCGCGGGTGGCCTGGCGGGGCTTCTGCCCGCCAATCGGGCGCCACTTATCGACCCGATGAAGGCGTTGCGCTGCGAATGAGGCCTCGTGCGGTAATAACCAGCCGTTCCCTATGGTCGCGGCTCCGATGAGCAAGTCGCTCTCGTGTTATTCACACCTGTAGCTTGGCTTTCACAAGGCTGGCGCGCGCGAGGGTGTGCGCGGCAGCACCGTGTTGAGGCAAAATAGTAGAGCGGCGTCGAAGGCAGGCGTTTGGCCTGACCCGTGCAGCGGGGTCTGGCGGCCTCCGGGTCCATCCTAAATCGGAACAAAGAGGAATACGTGAAGAAATCGGCCATGGTGTTGGTTTGTGTTTTGTGGTGGGCGTGCTGGGCGCAGGCGAAGCCGTCGGACCCGGACTCGGCGGCGGGTGACACGACCGCCGCCCCGGCGAGCGCCACGGCGGCAGGCGACACGAGCACCGCGCCGGCCGATCCACAGAGCCCGCCGCCAGCCACGCAACCGGCGAGCCAAGAGCCGGTGCAGACCGGGCAGCCCAACATTTCAGCGCCGCCGGAGCTGCCCAAATACCCGGACGTGCGGATGCCCGGCGAATCCGGCATCTGGATGGGCTTCGGCCTGTCGGAGCCCACCAACAACCCGATTTTCGATAAGGGGCGGGCCTCCGGAATCACCAACGATTCTCTGATCACCTTCCAGGGCAGGCCGAAACTGGGGGAAAGCGCCGAGATCGGTATCGCGATGGGTCTGCACAACGCGCTCGTGGTCTCCGGGTTCAACACGCGCGCGGCGGGCGATTTCACCTCGACCACGAATCTAACGCTTTGGAGCCAGACCTATGAACCGGGCGTGCTGATTTCCACCAACTACCATTTGCAGGATCTCAAGCTTTCGTTCGAGTACCTGACGTGGCCGTATCCAGTGGAAAGCCGGCACTTCCGCCTAAAAACGTTGTGGCAGGTGCAGTACGTCAATGTAAGCACCGGGTTCGATGCGCCGCTGCTGCCGATCACCGGCCCCGGGGGCGGCCCCCTGATTGGCTCCAACGGCTCTCCCGTGAGCTATCAGGCGGCAGGGAGTCGCTGGTTGATCTCGCCTACGCTGGGCCTGGGCGTGGCGGAGTATTTCTCCAAGTTCGTGCGCCTGGAGCTGAACGCTTCGGGCTTTGCGTTCCCACGGCGCTGGACGATCTGGGACACGGATGGTTCCATCAACCTCCGTTTCGGACACTTCGAGCTGGGCGGCGGAGCGCGCGCCTTCCATTTCAAGACTTCGACCAACGGTCCCTTCTACCTACGCGGGACCTTGTTCGTGCCGCAGGTTTCGCTTCGCTGGTATTCGAAGTAGCCGGTCCGGGCGGCCGGGGCCGCCCGCCGAGCGCGGCGATTTCCTCTTCCGTCAGCCGCCGCCATTTGCCGATCGCGAGGTCCGCGATGCGGAGCGGGCCGATCGCGGTGCGGACGAGTTTCAGTACGCGGCTGCCGGCGGCTTCGATCATGCGACGCACCTGCCGGTTGCGGCCTTCAGTGAGGACGATTTCGATAAACGTGTGTTTCGCGCCGTCGCGCAGGCGGCTCACCTGGGCTGGGCGGGTTGGGCCGTCGCTCAACTCGATGCCGCGGCGCAGCCGCTCGATTTGCTCCTCGCTCAGCAATGTGGCCGTTTTCACCTGGTAGGTCTTGGGCACCAGGTGGGCGGGGCTGGTGACGTGGTCGGCGAACGCGGTGTCGTTGGTCATCAGCAGCAGGCCGCTCGAGTCCAGATCGAGGCGTCCCACCGGGGTCACCCAAGCGTCCAGGTCCGCAATCAGGTCGTAAACCGTGGGACGCTTTTCCGGGTCGCGATAGGTGGTCAGGTAGCCCTTCGGCTTGTATAGCAGGATGTAGATTCCGCGCGTGGTTGCGATGGGATTGCCGTCCAGGGTGACCCGGTCGCGCGCGAGATCGATCCACTGGTCTGGGCTGCGCGCGACCACGCCGTTGACCGAGACGCGCCCTTCGCCGATCCAGCGCCGGGCCTCGCTGCGAGATCCCCTTCCGGCCTTCGAAAACACGCGTTCCAGCGTTTTAAGAACGCGATGGTCCCGCTGCTGCGCAGATGGCTTCAACGCCGGTCCCTAGTAAACACGATAGCGTCTGCTGCTACAGTGAAGTCTGGGGGCAAAAACAAACGCGGGCCATATTGATTCGGGGCGCCCGCCATCTGCTTACGATGCGCGGCCCGCCGGAGGCCCGCCGGGGGTCTTTGCTGAATGAGCCGGGACTGATATTCGACGGATCGATACTGATCCGCGATGGGCTGGTGCAGGAAGTCGGCACAACGCGCCGGGTTGAGAACCTGAAGGCGGCGCGCGACGCGGTGGAGATCAGCGCGGCCGGGCGGGTGGTGATGCCGGGGTTCGTAGACAGCCACACCCATTTGGCTTTTCCGCCGCCGGGCTTGCCACACACCGACACGGCATCGGCGCTGAACTCGGTCCAGACATCGAGCGCCAAAAGCATCGCCAACCAGGTGCGGAAATGTCTGCAGGCGATGGCGCGGCACGGCACCACGACGGTAGAGGTCAAATCCGGCTGTGGGGGCGGGCCACGCGCCGAGCTGAAACTGTTGCGCGCATTGTCCCTGGTGAATCGCTTTCCCGTCGACGTGGTAACCACTTTCCTCTTGGGCCTGGCGGCGCCCGCTGCAGGGCCGGATCCGGCGGAGGCAGCCGTGAAGTGGGCCTGCGAAGAGTTTCTGCCGCAGCTCGACAGCCGGCGACTGGCCCAGTTTGCCGACATCGAATGGAGTCCCGTCGAGAGCCGGCAGCGGCTGATCCGGCGCTACCTGCAGACGGCGGCCCAGCTTGGCCTGGGCTGCCGGGTTCACGCGGATGGCGATGGCTCTCTTGAAGCGGCGGCGCTGGCGTTCGATCTGCGGATCGCCGGCATCGACCATCTGGAGCAGATCGCGGTCGGGGAACTGGGAAAGACGATGGCATCGGGTCCGGTCATCACGCTGCTGCCCGGTCTGGCCTTTCACACTGGCGGCCGCCCGGCCCCGGCGCGGGCTCTGATCGAGGCTGGCGCCGCAGTAGCGCTGGGCAGCAATTTCAACCGTTCCGACAGTCCGATGCTCAACATGCAGGCGGTCGTATCGCTGGCGTGCCGCGAACTGGGACTGACGCCGGCCGAAGCGCTGGTCGCGGCCACCATCAATGGCGCTCATGGACTGGGTCGCGCAGCTACCGCCGGCTCGATCGAACATGGCAAGCCGGCCGACCTGATCGTGTGCAACGTCGCGGATTATCGGGAACTGGGATACCATTCCGGCATGAACCTGGTGCATCTCACCATGAAGCGCGGCGAATTCATTTACCAGGAAGGCGACGTCGCGCCGCTAGCGGCCGAACGTCTGCGCCTCGCCTGGTAGGCCCGCCCACCTGCCCCCGGGCGGCAGCGCAACTCAATCCCCTCCATCAAAAAAGCCGGGCGGCTGGTTGGGCCGCCCGGCATGACTAGCGTGAATACAGGGTCGCGGATTACCTGACGAAAACCGAAATGCTGACGCTGACGGTCTGGCCTCCAGGTCCGTAAGCGGTCAGGGTATAGGTTTCGTTGGTAATCGGGTTGTCGGTATAGGAGCCGTTGACCGGCAGTGTCATCGGCGGTATATCGGCGCCGGTGAGCACCACCGAGGTGGCGTTCGCGGTAGTCCATGACAGCACTGTCGGGGCTCCGGCGACCTGCGTGCTCACCGGATTGGCCTGGAACGAGAGAATCTGGACCAGGCCGACGTTGACCGTCAGGTTGCCCTGGACCTGGCCCACCGCGTTGGTGGCGGTCAGGGTGTAAGTGGTGGTGGCGCTCGGCGTAACGGTGGTGCAACCGTTGGCATTGAGATTGCTGCCGACGCCAGGCGCGATCGAGATGCTCGTCGCCCCGGTGACCTGCCAGCAGATCTGGGTCGATTGGCCCGGCGAGATACTTGTCGGGGTGGCGACGAAGCTCACGATCTGCGGAATGGCGGATCCGCTCACCGTCACGGTTGTCACGGCGGTGACGGTCTTGCCGTCCGCGCCGGTGGCGCTGAGTGTGTAACTTGTGGTGGCGGCCGGCGAGACGGTGGTGCTCCCGTTGGCGGTCACGCTGCCGACGCCCGGCGAGATGGAAACGCTGGTGGCGCCGGATGTGCTCCAGCTCAAGGTGGTTTGCGCGCCGAGGCCGATAGTGCTCGGGCTCGCCGCGAAGCGGAGGATTTGAGCCGTTAGAGCGCCCACCGTGACCTGCGCGGTAGCGGTGACGGTCTTGCCATCGGCGCCGGTGGCGCTGATCGTATAGACGGTGGTAGCGGCCGGCGAGACGGTTGTACTGCCGTTGGTGGCCACTGTGCCGATACCCGGCGAGATGGACACCGTGGTGGCGTTGGACGTGCTCCAACTCAAGGTGGTCGACGCGCCGGTGGCGATGCTGCTCGGGTTCGCCGCGAAGCGGACAATCTGAGCCGTTACGGCGCCCACTGTGACCTGCACGGCAGCCGTGACAGTCTTGCCATCGGTGCCGGTGGCGCTGAGCGTGTAAGTAGTGGTAGTGGCCGGCGAGACGGTCGTACTGCCGTTGGCGGCAACCGTGCCGATGCCCGGCGAGATGGACACCGTGGTGGCGCCGGACGTGCTCCAACTCAACGTGGATTGCGCGCCGGTTGCAATGCTGCTCGGGCCTGCCGCGAAGCGGAGGATCTGAGCCGATGTGGCGCCCACCGTAACCTGCACGGTCTGCGTGGTCGGGCCGTTGGGACCGGTCGCCGTGAGGGTATAGGTGGTGGTGGTGGTGGGCGACACCGGAACCGAACCGGTGGTGGCGCTGACAGTGCCCACTCCGGGCGAGATGCTGGCCGACGTGGCGTTCTGGATCACCCAGCTCAGCGTTGTGGTCTGGCCGGATATGATCGCCGCCGGTTGCGCGGTGAACGCCACGATCTGCGCCTGTACCGGCGCGGCCGTGGTAACCATGGTGGTGGCCTGCGCGGAGATGCCGTCGGTGTTGGTGACCTTGAGCAGGAACTGATAGCTCTGGCTGGCGGCAGCGGTGAACGTGGCCACCGCCTGGGTGGCGTTGTTAATCGTCACCGTGGGTCCGGAGACCTGCGACCAGGCGTACGTGAGAGCTTCTCCCAAAGGATCGTACGATCCGGAGCCGTTGAGCGTGATGGTTCCGGCGGGCACTCCGATCTGGTTGGGACCGGCGTTGGCGATGGGCGGGCTGGTGCCGACGCGCCGCGTGCCAAATTCGTAGCGGATGCGCGGGACGTCCATCGGCACCGGCGTCTTGATGCTGCCGTAATCCTTGGGGTGGATGTAGGTGCCCATTTCCAGACCGAACATCACCTGGCCGTTGCCGGTCGAGCCGATGCCGGTCTGATTGTAATCGAGGGCGGCCGTGAAGGCGACGCGCGAGCTCACTGGCTGCGTCAGCTTGATTTCGCCGCCGACCGTTTTGCCCCCGGTCACCTGGCGCGTCAACACGCCGAGGTTGCCTTGCAGGTAAGCGTTACCCCACACGCCGAACAGGGTGTCGGCGCCGTACTGGTTGACCACCTTGGCGTAAGTTTGCAGGAAAGCGCCGGGCGCCAGAGTCACGTTGTTGACCACGGCGTAATTCTTGAAGCCTTGCGTACCGAAGACGCCAATGCGGCCACGGCTGAAAATATAATCCAGCAGGAAAGCGCCCTGGCCGAGCGCCCCGCCGCTTTGATACTGCTTGTAGTCCAGGTATTTGAAGCTGCTGAATACGCCGGCCTGTATATTGCCCCATCGATTGACCAGACCGAGATCGAATTGGCCTTCCTGGGCCTGCGGGTTGTATGTGTACTCGCCTTGCGCCTGTACGGCAAGCGTGCCGTCACTGCCGAACGGCGAGAAGAAGCGGCCGTTGGCATCGAAGGTTGCATTGCCGCGGCTGGTCGAGCCGAAGGTCGGCCCCACGCTGATCCCCAGCAGCGAGAACTTGTCGTTATGTTTCTTCGCCTGGTCCGGCGGGTTGACGGGCGGGGTCGGCGGCAGTTCGATCGTGGGCTTGGGCGGGTTCTCGATCCGGTCGCGCAGCGTGTTGATCTGGTTGCGTTGGTCGGCCAGTTCGCCCTTGAGTGCCGCGTTCTCGCCCTGCAGGGCCTTCAGCGCGGCCAGTATGTCATCCAGTTTGTCGAGCCGTTTGAGGATGGCATCGCAGCATTCCTGCTGCTTCTTCGCCAACTGGTCCTGCCAGGCCTGTAAGACCGGCAGCACTTCACTGATGCCGCCTTGCTTTACGAGTCTGCCTTTTCCATCCGTCACCCGAAGGCTGACCCTGCGGTTTATGAAGCGGCCTTCCTTGGACTTGTTGTCGACTTCCGGCTGACGCTTGCCCTCGCCGGCTACCGACACCTGATCGGCATTGGCGCCGTACTTCACGAGAAACTGCTGCACGGTATTGGCGCGCTGGAGCGCCAGCTTGTCGTTATAGGGGTCGGAACCGACGTAGTCGGTGTTTCCGGTGACCGCTACCTTGTAATCGCGATGCTGACTCAACAGATCGGCGAGACGAAGCAGGCTGGGATAACCATCCGAAAGAATGGAAGAGTTGAACTCGAAGTTGATCTCTTCCCAATCCTCTTTGGTCTGGCTGGTAGGCGCATTCAGTCCTTGAGCAAAGAGTGCGGAGGCCATGACCCCGAGCGCGCTCAACGCTACGATTCTCTTCATTGTCTTCTTGATCTCCTCAACAGAAACAGGCTTGGCATATGATCCGAGGATGGAAGCATATTCTTCCTTCCTCCAACAAGGGGCGAGCCAAGACTTTCAGTGCCCGAGCTGTAACGCTGGTTCCGATAGTGGCTCGTTCCCAAGACCCCGATAACGATTTATATTTTACACCGGAAATGCGGAATATCCGCAACAATTGGACCAACTTACTTTAAACCTCACGCAGTTGGCGTAACCCAATCTGCCTAACATGAGATAATCGGGTGCGGGAGCTGCCGGATGGGCAGTCGCCTCCGGAGACGGAGGAGGAAAGTCCGGTCTCCATAGAGCAGCGTGCCGGCTAACGGCCGGGGTCCCCGAGCGGGATACGGAAAGTGCCACAGAAAATATACCGCCTTGAATGGTGGTGGCAGGCTTCAGCCTGCCACGCCGGGCAGGCCGAAAGGCTTGCCCCACCATCAGAGGTAAGGGTGAAATGGTGCGGTAAGAGCGCACCGCGGCTGGAGCAATCCCGCCGGCAGGGTAAACCCCACGCGGAGCAAGACCAAATAGGGGAGGAGGGGCGGCTCGCCCCGCTTGACTCCCGGGTAGGTCGCTTGAGCCCGTCAGCGATGGCGGGCCTAGAGGAATGACTGTCGCCCTAACGGGTACAGAAACCGGCTTATAGTCCGGCAGCTCCCTTGTCACATAGTACGTATTAGTACGGTTCAGAACTGTTCAGATACACGCCACGATTCTGCATAATTGAAGTCAGCCGCGACTTATGTCATGTTCCAACACCCGCCGCAGACTGACGCATCGTCAATGGCGCATCCCTTAGCTTGCCCGCGCGTACGCTAGAATCGTAACTTCGAGTCACCATGAAAATCTCACGTTCCCTCATTGCCGCGTTGCTGCTGGCGCCCGCCTGGGCAGCCTCGCTCGACGAACCGACCCGCAGGCTGTCGCGGGACATCCTCCAGGAGCTGATCGAGATCAACACCACCGATTCCGTCGGGCAGCACCACCGTGGCCGCCGAAGCCATGCGCAAACGTCTGCTCGCGGCTGGTTTCCCGGCCGAAGACGTGACGGTGTTGGGACCGAACGAGCGCAAGGGGAACCTGGTGGCGCGGCTGCGCGGCGCGCACGCGGGTGGTGCCGAAGCCGATCCTCATCATCGCGCACCTGGACGTGGTGGAAGCGCGGCGCGCGGACTGGACCACCGACCCATTCCGCCTGGTGGAGCAGGACGGGTTTTTCTACGGCCGCGGCACGCAGGACATGAAGGGCGCCGACGCCATCATGGTGACCACGCTGATCCGGTTCGTGCGCGAAGGATACCGGCCGGACCGCGACATCATCCTGGCGCTGACCGCCGACGAAGAGACGCGGCACTTCCAACGGCGTGGACTGGCTGCTGAAGCAGCATCGCGACCTGGTGGATGCGGACTTCGCGCTCAACCCGGATTCGGGCGGCGTGACCACCCAGAATGGCAAGGCGCTGGCCGTGGAGGTGGCGTCCGCCGAAAAGCTCTACGCCGATTTCGAGCTGAAGGCCACCAATCCCGGCGGGCACAGTTCGCTGCCGGTGCCGGACAACGCCATCTACCATGTGACCGATGCGCTGGCGCGCCTGGAGCGCGCGGTGTTTCCGTTCGAGCTCAACGCCGTGACGCGCGCCTATTTTGAGGGTCTGGCAAAAGTGGAATCCGCGCAGAACGCGGCGGACATGCGCGGCATGCTGGCGCAACCTCCGGATCAGGCAGCCATCGCGCGGCTTGCGCGTGTGCCCCAGTTCAACGCCCTGGTGCGGACCACCTGCGTGGCCACGCGTGTGGATGCGGGTCACGCCAACAACGCGCTGCCGCAGAGCGCGCGGGCAATCGTGAATTGCCGCATTCTGCCCGGCCACTCGGCGGAAGAGGTGCGCCTGGACCTGGTGCGCATCGTGGCCGATCCGGCGATTTCGGTGCGGCATATCAGCGACACCGACCGGCGAGATCGCGAACCACGCGCCGCTCGACAAGCCCCTGGCGCCGGTGGCCCTGCGGACCGACGTGCTGGCGCCGCTCGAGCGGCTTGCCGCCCAGTTCTGGCCCGGCGCGCCGGTGGTGACGGACATGGAGACCGGCGCTTCCGACAGCCAGTTCACCAACGCAGCCGGCATTCCCAGCTTCGGCTTCTCCGCCCTCGCCATCGATCGAGACGACGTGCGCGCTCATGGCAAGGACGAGCGCCTCCGCGTAAGTTCCTACTATGATGGCGTGGAATTCTACTACCAATATCTGAAGGCGCTAACCGGAGCACCGGCAAAATAGGCTTCCGACCGTGTGATGATCCATCGGAGCCGCGACCAAAGGGAGCGGTCACGCCGCAATAGCATCGAATACCACAGTTAGATTCTTTGCGTGCGCGCGGGATGGCATCCTGCTCGCGACTCCACCCGCGCTCATAGGGGCCGGGGACACCCAGTCTGCCGCGAAGGTCTCAACCGAAGGAAATACGTCACTGCACTGGCGGCTTGGTGTTGTCAGAACGTTGCGCCGGTCCGTACTGCTGGCGGCGCAGCAGGCGGTCGGAATCTGCGTAGACGCGGACGTAGTCGACCGTCAGGCGCTGCGGAAACTCGCTGGTGCGGTCGGGCGCGCCCGGCCAGTCCCCGCCAACGGCGAGATTCAGCAACAGGTAGAAGGGATGGTCAAACGCCCAGTGCGTGCCGGCCGGCAGGTGCGACGGCGTGACATGGAAGTACGGTTCGCCATCCAGCAGAAACTGAATGCTGTCTTCCTCCCAGATGACGCCAAAAACGTGGAAGTCGTCGGCGAACTGGCGGCCGTTGGTCAGAGTCGCCGTGGCGCCGATGCCGCCCGTGCCGGAGTATCCGGGCCCATGCACGGTGCCGTGGATGCTGAACGGTTCCTTGCCGATGTTCTCCATGATGTCGATCTCGCCGCAGGCGGGCCAGCCTTTGTCGGCGAAATCGGCGCCCATCATCCAGAACGCCGGCCACATTCCCTGGCCGTAGGGAATCTGCATGCGGGCTTCAATCTTGCCGTAGGTCACGCTGAACCGGTCCTGAGTTTTGAGGCGCGCAGAAGTGTAGACTCCATTCGGCTTGGCCAGCGCCATGATGACCAGGTGGCCTGCGCCATCCAGGGAAGCGTTTTCGGGGAGCTTGGTGTAGTGCTCCAGCTCATGATTGCCCCAGCCGCGCGCGCCCGATTCGGCAACCCACAGAGTGGGGTCCGGCGGCGCGCCGGCCGGTCCGTCAAACTCGTCATGCCAGATGAGGCGCCACTTTTCCTGGGCTGCCAGGGGAGCGGCCAGCGCCGCAACCAAGGCCAGAAGGCCGAAAAACCGCATACCTCATTATGCCCTTGGTGGAGCATGCTTCAGCTTGCCAACGCCCGCATGCGGGCGCACGCGCGCTCCCCTGGTTTGTCGATAATTGGAAAGAGCGAATCTTATGCTGATTCTCTGTGTGTACGTGCATGTGAAACCGGAAGCGGTGGAAGCTTTTCGGGAAGCCACCATGGAAAACGCCCGCAACAGCCGGCGCGAGCCGGGCGTGGCGCGTTTCGATTTTATTGAGCAGGCCGACGATCCGGCGCGTTTCATGCTCTACGAAGTGTACCGGGACGCCGCCGCGCAGGCGGCGCACAAGGAGACGGCGCACTACGCCGCCTGGGCTGCGAAGACGGCCGACATGTTCGCCGAGCCGCGCACGCGCCAGTTGTACCGCGCGATCGATCCGGCCGACGGCGATTGGTAGAGGCACCGATTGGTGGAGACAATGCCCTTCGAGTTCGCGACAGCGGGGCGAATTGTTTTCGGCGATGGCGCCGCCAGCGAAGTGGCTCCGGCGGCAGCCGCCATGGGACGGCGTGCGCTTCTGGTGACGGGCCAAGGGACTGAGCGGGCGGCGGCGTTGGCTCGGGCGCTCGAAGCGGCGGGCGTGGTGGCGGTGCCATTTCGCGTCTCCGGCGAACCGTCGATCGGCACGATTGCGGCCGGCGCCGCCTACGCGCGCGGCGAAGGCTGCGACGTGGTGGTAGCGATGGGCGGCGGCAGCGCCATCGACGCCGGCAAAGCGCTGGCCGTGATGCTGACCAACCCGGGCGAGCCGCTCGATTATCTGGAAGTGGTGGGACGCGGGCAGCCGCTGCGGCAGCCATCCGCGCCGTTTATCGCCGTTCCCACCACCGCCGGTACCGGTTCGGAGGTCACGCGCAACGCCGTGCTGGCCGCGCCCGAACGCGGCGTGAAGGCCAGCCTGCGCAGCCCGTTCCTGCTGGCGCGGCTGGCCGTGGTGGACCCGGAGCTGACGCTGGATCTGCCGCCGGCGCTGACCGCGTCGACCGGTCTCGATGCGCTGACGCAGCTCATCGAGCCTTACGTATCGGTGCGCGCCAACCCGATGACGGACTTGTACACGATGGAGGGCCTGCGCACGGCGGGTGCGTCGTTGCCGCGCGCGTGGGCCAACGGTGGCGACCGGGCAGCGCGCCGCGGCATGTGCTGGGCCAGCCTGCTGGGCGGCCTGTCGTTGGCCAATGCGGGGCTGGGCGCGGTGCACGGTTTCGCCGCACCGGTGGGCGGCATGTTTCCCGCGCCGCATGGGGCCGTGTGCGCGGCGCTGCTGGCGGCGGCGATGGAAATCAACCTGGAAGCCTTGCGGCAGCGCGCGCCGGAGAGCAGGGCGCTAGCCCGGTACGATGAAGTCGGGCGGCTTTTAACGGGGAAGCCTCACTCGACGGCGGCGGACGGCATCGAATGGATAGCGGCGCTGTGCCGCCGTTTCGAAATTCCACCGCTCCGCGCCTACGGAGTGACCGCATCCGACATTCCCCTTCTCGCCAGCCGCGCCGCCGAGGCCAGCAGCATGAAGGCCAATCCGATCAAGCTGACGCGCGAGGAGCTCGAGGAAATCATCAGACGCGCGATTTGAGAACCATCATGAAGCAATCGGTTCAGTTGCGGCCGAACCGCTCCCTCTGGTCACGGCTCCGAATGCAAATGAACGCATCGGAACGCATCGGAGCCGCGACCAGAGGGAGCGGTTTGGCCGCAGTTATTATGAAACGAAGCCTATGGCAAATAAATTCGGTACCGACATTCTGATTCAAGCGCCGGATCCAAGAGTCGCGGCATCCTTCTATGTCCAGCAACTCGGATTCGAAATCACCGACGAGCAGCCGGACATGATCAGCCTGCACGGCGAGCACATCAACCTATTCATCGAACGCGGCCCAGCGCTGGGGCCGGTATTGGAAGTGACGGTCGGCAACGTCGAGGAAGCCAAGCTCCGGCTGGCAAAGAACGGTTGCGGGATCATTAAGGATGAGCCGGAGTTTCCGCGATGTTACATCAAAGATCCCTACGGCTTGATTTATAACCTGACGAGGTAAAGAGTATGGCTACAGGTTCTAACCGCCGGTTTCGGCCAACAAGCTCCATCCGGACCAAAGACAGTTCTCACGCCCGAGCAGCAGGCCTTGCCGCAACAAGCGAAGCAGGCCGGAGCGGACCGCGGGAACCTGCGCAACGAGGGGCAGGAAGCTTTTGACGCAGAGATGGCCCGGGAAAAGGCGGGCGACTGCCCGCACGCACATGGCAACTACGAATTCATGATGTGCTTCCAGAAGGCCCTCGACGCTGCGGAACAGCATCTGAAAACGTATCAGGAAATGATCCGCGATTTGCTTAGCCGGAGGGGGTCGGATCTCGCCGGCCAGCCAGCGCCGCCCGGGCCTTCCGGGCCGTTGACGTCAGCGCAGCTTGTGGCGGAATTCGACCATCTGGAACAGGTCTGGCGCCCTATCTCGACGCGGCTTGCACCGCTGCTTTCAATCAGTTTCGGGGAGGCACCGGCGGTGCCAGCTCAGCAGAGGCGTGCAGCCTCCGGTTCATGCGCAGTCACATGCGAGACCTGGACGGTGTTTACGACATGCTGCTGCATCATTGAATCTGCCCGCGCCCTTATAGCGCCAGCTTCGCCGCTTGCCGCGCCAGCCGCGTCCGCAACCGCACCTCACGCCGCCGCAGCTCCGGCGAGTCCTCGATCGCCAGCGCCGCGCGCGTCATCTCCAGCGCCATGGCGTGATTGCGCTCACGATGTTCGTAGTGCTTGGCCAGCTCCGCCAGCGCCTGCGCGCGGTATGGATTGCGCGCGGCGGCAAGTTCCGTCATCGCCGACAGCGCGGCTTCGCCGTGGCCCAGGCGCCGTTCGAGCGCGGCCACGTCCCACAGCGTGCGGAACAGCAGGTGGTCCGGCAGGCCCAGCTTCCACCGCGCGGCGAAACAGGCCGAGCGCTTCCTCGCGCCGGCCGGCCTGCTGCATCCAGCGCGCCAGGCCGATCCAATCCGCGCCGTGCCGCAGCATCGCCGTGCCGGGCGAGCGGAAAGCGAACGGCACAATCGCCGTCAGGCACGCGAGCGAAAGAATGTCGATGGCGTTGTGGTGAAAGATGGGCACCAGCTTGAAGGCCTGCGCGGTGCGCAGGTATTCGAAGTAACAATACGGGATCATCTCGCCCGGCAGATCGCCCTGGCGCTCCACGCCCAGAATCTGGTTCTCCAGTTCCACCAGGCGGCAGCTCTCCAGGCGCAGCTTCCACAGGCGGCGCGCGCCGAACAGCAGGTCCAGGTGCTCCATGCGGCCGAACGGATGCGGGGGCGCGCCTTGCGAGCGGCACATGCGGTAGCGCGTCTCGAGCAGCGGCTGGTCGAACGCCTTGCCGTTGTAAGTCACCAGCACGTCGAACTGCGCCAGGTGCTCGGCCAGCCGCCACAGCAGCGAGGCTTCGTCGCCGTAATCGCGCATGAAGAACTGGCGCAGCCGGAAGCCGGCGGGTTCGATGGCGCCGACGCCGACCAGGAAAGCGCAGGTGCCCGTGCCGCCGGCCAGGCCGGTGGTTTCGGTATCGAGAAAGGCCCACCGCGCCGGCGCGCTCTCTGGAATCGCGCCGCCCGAAAGCGAATCGAGCAGGTCGGCGGGTAACTCGGCAAGGTCCGAAATGTCCACGCTGCCGTGGCGGCGATGGCGCTCCCAAAGCTTCTCGGTTTCGAAATGCTCGCCATGCGGCGTGCGCACTACTTCGCCGGAAATCAACTGCTCGATGGAGCAGCGTTCTGCCGGTGTCGCGCGCGGCGCGGCGGGGGGCCCGGCCACGTACTTACGGTCGATGCGCGCCAGGCGTTTGCGCAGTACGGCGAGTTGTTGCTGGATGTCCTCCACGCTTCGCCTTTTCTTTGCCTACTATACCGGTTCACGCACCCGCTTTCAAGCGACCTGGCGCGCGCAGTGCCGTGGCGCGCGCTGTCCAGCGTGCAGGGTCGAGAGTCGTCTCGACCTTTCTTTGCCGGTGGCCAAATGCCCGCGTCACTCGGTCTATACTGCAAATTGACCTTGCGCCAATCGCGACTGTTGTGGTGGTTGCTAGCTGCCGCGCTGGTGGCCACGCGGATGTGCCACTCGGGGCTACTGTGGGAGGGCGACGCTTACCCGCTCGCCGCGGCGCAGCAGCTCTTGCACGGCAAAGCGCTTTACCGCGATATCTGGTTCGACAAGCCGCCGCTGCTGCCGCTCGTGTACGCGCTGTTCGGCGCGTTGCCGGGTTGGCCGCTGCGCCTCATCGGCGCGTGCTATGGCCTGTTGGCCTGTTGGATCGCTTACGGTTTCGGCCGCGAGCTATGGAGCGAGCGCGAGGGCCGCTGGGTGGCCGCGCTGCTGGGCTTTTCGCTGTGCTTCGATTTCCCCGCAGCGGCGATCCCGGTAGCGTCGGACCTGTTGATGCTGGCGCCGCACCTGGCAGCGGTTTGGCTTGCGTCGCGGCGTCCGTTCTGGAGCGGCGTGCTGGCCGCGGCGGCGTTCTGGATCAACCCCAAGGGAGCGCTGGTTGCCGTGGTGTGCGTATTGTGGAACCCGGCTGGGATCGTGGCGATGGCGGGCGGGTTCGCCGCAGTGAGCGCTGCCATGCTGGCGTGGCTGGCGGGCACGGGCGCGCTGATGCCGTATTGGGACCAAGTGTGGCGCTGGGGGCGGCTATATGCCGCAAGCCCATTCGAAGATGCCCCATGGCGCAATGGCATCCTGCGCACGCTCGGTTGGGCCGGCTTTCACGCTGCAATCGTGACCGCCGCGGCGTGGTGTTGGATCAAACGCCCTTATCGGAGCCGCGACCATGAGGGAGCGGTCGCTGGGATTATCGCGGAACCGCGCCCATCCGTGCGCTGGCTAGCGTGGCTGGTGATTTCCTTCGCCGGCGTGGCCGCGGGCATGCGCTTTTTCCCACGCTATTACTTTCTGCTCTTGCCGGTGGTGGTGATGATGGCCGCGCGCGGCTTCGCGCTGCTCAAGGGCCGCGCACAGTTCATCGTCTGGTTGCTGTTACTGATCCCCGTGATTCGTTTCACGCCAGCGTATGTGACCGCGGCGCGTGGCGGGGATTGGCGCGACACCGCCATGGACCGCGACAGCCGCGCCGCCTCCGCGCTGGTCCGCGGCATGGCCAAGCCCGGCGACACCCTCTTCGTCTGGGGATATCGGCCGGAGGATTACGTCTACACGCGACTGCCCGCGGCCACCACGTATCTCGATTCGCAACCTCTCGCCGGCGTCCCGGCCGACCGGCATCTGACGCAATCCACGCCAGTCGAAACCGAAGCGCCGCGCGCCCGCCGCGCGGAGTTGACGCGCTCCGCGCCCAGTTTCATCCTCGATGGCCTGGGACTCTACAACCCGCGCCTCGCCATCGGCAACTATCCAGACCTGCGCGAGTGGCTGAGCAATTATCGCGAAGCCGGCCGGACAGGTGGGACGGTAATCTACCGGAGAAAGGGCCCTCCGGCCGCGCCGTGAGTTCGGCGAAAAGGGCCAGGATCAATTCGCGGCGTCCTACTACCGCTTGTCTAACTAGCGCAACCGAAAGTTGACCTCGAAAGTGGCCGCAACTTTGACCGGCACGCCATCTTTCGTGCCAGGCCGAAATTTCCATTTGCCGACCGCTTCAATCGCTTTTTGATCCAGGCCGGGCTCGAGCGAGCGGACCACCTTGATGTTATGCGCCGCGCCGTCAGGCCAGACCTCCGCGTAGAGAACGACCCGTCCTTCGAGGCTGGCGTCCCTGGCCGCCGCCGTGTACTTGGGCGGGACCTTGCGAATTACAACCGGCGGGCGCACGCCGTTGCCAACACGGTACAGGCCGCCGCCCGGTTCAGCGTGGTTCACGCCCGGCACAGGTGCGCCGTCGCCGAGACGCAAGGCGGGAATCTGGGAGGGCCTCTCCCACCCCTCCGGAGCTTGAAATACGAAGTCGCTAGGCTGCCGGGCGCCACCGCTCGTTTGGCGAAGCAGGGTGTAAACGCGAGCAGCAGGCTCGGCTGAGCCGGCAAAACCGGCGGTGCCGCGCTCAACCCGGTACTGCCAGATCGTCTTTGTCACGTCGTCGATCCAAAGTGTGCGTTTGCCGGAACGGCTGGCATCGGGCCCGGCATAGTTTCCACGCACCATGATGCAGTTGATGACCTTCTCACCGATGTGTAGTTGCTCCTGACCCGTGATCACGGCCTCATGCAGGTCGGTCGCCAGATAAGGCCATTCGTTGAACGGCTCGGCACACACATCGATTCTCGGGTAAAAAAACGTCCAATATTGCTTCGTCGCGGGCAACTGGCCCCAGTGCGAGGAGCCATCGCACACCCGGATGACTGGGGCTGGGACGCCAGTAATCTCGATGCGTGCGCGTTGGACGGGCACGCGCTCTATCACAACGCGAAACGAGGCTTCGGTCTGCAGTGCGCCCACATCGGCCGATTCCTGCGTGACCAGCCGGCCCTCAGCTTCCCAGGTGACCGCGTTACTCGCGGCACGGGACACAGCCTCGATCAAAGAGGCAGCGCTATCGGCCGCCATCGCGTACCTGCCAACCGGCAGCACGGCGATTATCAACAAGGAAATCGCGAACGCACGCATGCGGTACCTTTCGGACGCAGCAGTCTTGATTCGGGCCGCTTGCCGTCATTGTACCTAGCCCGGACAAGACGCTGGGCCCCCTTGCGCGCCCACTGCCGCCGCCGTGGACGATAATAGGAGCGATGGCCACGGAAACGGTTTGCGCCAAGTGCGGCGGCACGGGCTGGATCATCGTCGAGCGCGCCAACGTCTCCGGCGCCGAGCCGTGCACCTGCCGCAATGAGGGCCGCGCCAGCCGCCTGGAAGAGCGCGCGCAGATCCCGCCGCTCTACCGCAATGCCTCCTTCGAGAATTTCAGCGTGCCCGGTCCCGAGAATCCCATCGCGCGCCGCGAACTGACCAACGTTTTGCTGGCGGTGAAAAACTTCGTTCGCGATTTTCCCAATGAAAACCGGCCCGGCCTGCTGCTGGTCGGCGAGCCGGGCACCGGCAAAACCCACCTGGCCGTGGCCGCCCTGCGCAAGATCGTCGAGAAGGGTTTCGAGTGCCTGTTCTGGGACTACCAGACGCTGCTGAACAGCATCCGCGCGGGCTATGATCCCAGCTCCAATTCCTCCAACCGCGAGGCCTACCGCGCCGCCCTCGAGACCGAAGTGTTGCTGCTCGACGATCTCGGCGCGCAGCGTGTCACCGATTGGGTTGAAGACACCGTCACCTCCATCGTCACCCACCGCTCCAACCAGCGCAAAGCGCTGATCGCCACCACCAACCTGCCCGACCCGGACGCCGGCAGTTCCTTCATCCAGCGTTCCGCTCTGGGGACGCCGGAGTACCGCAGAACGCTGGCCGACCACATCGGCGCCGCGTGCGCGTTCCCGCCTGTTTGAAATGTGCACCGTGATCCGCATGCCCGGCGACGATTACCGCTTGCGCAAGGCGCGGACACTCTGATGCGCGCTCAATGGTGCGTGGGCGCCGGCCCGCGCGCAGCTTTCGGATTGCTCGCGCTGCTGCTATTCTCCGCTGCCGCCGGCGCGCCCGCCGGTAATCCCCGCCCGGCCGAGTACTGCCAAGCAGTCGAATTCCCTTACTATCTGTACCCGCGCGCGCTCTGGGAGCGCGAACTGGTGTGGCTGAAAAACATCGGCATTCGCACAGTGGAGTTTTCCATCCCCTGGAACTGGCACCAGCTCGCGCCGGGCGATTTTGATTTCACCGGCCGCACCAGCCCGCGGCGCGACTTGCACGGCTTGATCCGGATCTTGCGGCGGTTGGGCCTCAACGCGTGGGTGCGCGTTACGCCGCCGGTCGACGGCTGGCGGAATCTCGGTTCGCCGGAGGGCGCCGATGCCGGCGCGCGGCGAGCCTGGTTGAAGCAGCTCTCCGAAACTTTGGCAACGCAAACCGCCAGCCACGGCGGTCCGGTGGCTTTTGTGGAGGGCGCGGAACTCGATATCGACGCCGTAGTCCCGCCCGCCACGGTGCGCATCTCCGCCGGCAATCCGGCCGCGCTGGCGCTCAGCCGGCAGGCCCTCGCCGCCGGCAAGAGCGTGCTGTGGACCGGCGTGGAGGATCAACTTTACCCAGCCGGTTGGAAAAGCGGCGGCGGTGCCTCGCTGATCGAGGGCGCGGTAGGCTTGAGCGGCGATGAGCGTCCCACCGCCGCGGCGCTGTTGCGCCAAGCCGCGCTGTTGCGTCATTGGGGCGCCACTATTCCCGCCCTGCAACCGGTGGCTGCGCCCCAGCCTCCGTCCGGCAGACTGCCCGCGGGTGTCACCGCCGTCGAGCTGGTTTCCCCGGGGGCATCTGCCGTCAGCATGATCAACCGCTCCGGCCAGCCGTTCCGTGGTGAACTGCGCGTCTTCGAGCCGGCGTCCAAGCGCACCATCACGATTCCCGCGGTGGTTCTTGCCGGTGAATCGGCGTGGCTGCCGCTCAGCGTCTCCCTCGCGCCCGACGGGCTCTGCCGCGAATGTTCCAGTTTCTCCGCCGCCGAGCGGCTGGTGTACGCTACCGCCGAACTGCTCTCCATCGAATATGAGAACGGCATCCTGGCGATGGAATTTTCGGCGCCCGAAGCCGGCGAAGCCGTGCTGCAACTGGAGCGCAAGCCGGTCGGCCCGCTGCTGGCCGCCGGCGCGCCGGTGGATTACGACTGGGACGACCACACTCTGCGCGCGCGCCTGCCGATTCCCCGTTCCGACGCGCCCGGCCATCGCGTGCGCATCGGCATCGCTATGGAAGTGGCGGAAACCGCGGCTTTCTTCACCGACGCCCGCCGGCTCATCATTGGCCAGAAGAACGCGATTTCGACCAATTATTCCTCGGCGCAAGTTGCCGCCCGCTCCCGCCTGCGGCTGCCGGAAGGATTCACGGCGACCCCCAAGACGAAATCGCCCGACGAGATCGAATATCAGGTTGACGTTCCCGCCGACGCGTTGCATGGCGATTTCGCGGCTCTCGCGCTGGAAGTCGACGGCACCCTGATGGGTCGCGCGCGGCTGCAACTGTTCCGCCCGTTTTCGATTCGACTGATGGAGGCGATCCAACTGCATTTCGGCCAGCACGCCGAGTTGACGCCCGATCCGCCCATCGCGCCCATCGACCCCAAGGCCGGCAGCGACCTGGAGATTTCCATTCGCAACAACTGGCCCGGCATTCAGACGTACCGCTTGGAAGCCCATGGCTACGGACTGGAGTTTCTTCCCGCCAAGACCGAGATCAGCATCGGCGCGGTCGCCGAGCGCAGCGTCAGTTTGCGCGTGTTCGCGGCCGAGGGGATGGCCGGGCGGCTGCGCGACTGGCACCTACGCGTGACCGGCGCCGGCGAGGCCGATCTGCCGATGCGAGTCCTGCTGCTGCCGCGCGGCCGCACCGCCGTATGGAGCGCGGATCTCGATGGCGAC
This sequence comes from Bryobacterales bacterium, assembly GCA_963843095.1. Taxonomy (GTDB): domain Bacteria; phylum Acidobacteriota; class Terriglobia; order Bryobacterales; family Bryobacteraceae; genus Bog-375. The sequence continues at coordinate 8,967 of CAWJLI010000101.1, read as the reverse complement.
GGCGCCGCCGAGTGGATTCTCGAAACCGAGCGCGCACGCGCCGTTTTCTCTGCCGAAGACGGTGGCCGCTGGATAGAATTCACCGCCAAACAAGGCAACGCCAGCTTTCTTCCTGACGCCGGTGCCTACGCCGCGCGCGGCCCCGTCGCGGTGCGGGCGCTGGAGGACGGCTTGGAGTTCACCGGCGCAGGCTGGCGCCGCACCGCGCGTCTGGCCGGCGCCACATTGACCATCGACCAAGACACCCCGCTCCCCGCCGCCGCCGTCGACCCCATCAAAATCGGCAACACCGCGCTCACCGTCGAACGCACGTCCCCCACCCGCGCCATCTACACGTTGCAGTGACGGGCCACTGGGTCAGGTCCCTTGTAAGTGCTAACTTAGACTGTTTGGTTCCCAGAACGCCGTTTGCCGGGACGCAGGTGCGGCCCAGCTCTCTCCGAGTCACGCGTGATACGGGCGAAGCCCTACAACCCGACTTCGGGCCCGCGTGGGCCTGCGCACGGCCAAGAATAGAAACGTTCGGCGAGAGAAGATTGGTGACGGCGAATAGGTTCAGGGCGTCATCGCGATCCATCAACATGACCTGGCTCCGCTTCGCCAAGATAGATATTGATCATGCTCGTGCGTTTCGTCCGCAGAGCCTACTTTGTTGACACCTGAGTGACGACCCCGTGGATCGCTTGCGGACCGAAATGTCCGGTCGCAGGTCCGGTGTACACCAGAGTGAGGTTCGAAAAATTGACCAGCGATCCTCCGGTGAGGCAGACCTGGAGTGTGGATGCGCCCTTAGACTCAAAAGGCGCGGTGTTTCCATTCGCCGTTGTGGCGGCAGTATTGGTAACAACGACACCAGTCCCAGTGGTGGCAGGACTGTTGGCGGGGCAGACGGACGTGTCATAGCTGACCGTAGCGTTCGTCATGCTGATATGGTGCGTGTGGGGGCTCCGCGTGGCGGGGTTCGCGGGATCCACCTGAGTGGTGCCGGTTATCCCGTAATCGGACGTCTCCATCGTCAGGTCCGCCGAGAAATTGGCGGTGCCTGTTCTTTCCACGTCCAGGGACCATGTGCCGCGAATTTCCCACGGACCGCCGGATACGGTTGAGGGTGAGTAGTCGTTGATCACGCCCTTAAAATGCACCAGCCTCAGATCTTGAGCCGGCATCAGGCCGACCGCCAAAGTGAAAGCGATGCCCAAAGAAAACCGCCTATATCGAATTCTCATAGCTCCTCCTTATTGGATCTTTTTTTGCGACCCAACCAGGTTTCCACGATGCTCCGGGCGTGAAGAAAGAGCAAGTCCGGATAGGTTGAAAGTATGTTTCATACATTTGCACACCGCTGAAAACAAGATATATACTCGAAGCCGTGCCCATAGCGCCTACCCACCCCGACGGCGCGCGCCGGCAGTTGGAACTGGTCCTGGCGAGCCCTGGGTTCCTGCGGAACGAGCGAATGAGCCGATTCCTCAGGTTCCTGGCCGAGCGGCATCTGGAAGGCAGCGACAATCAGCTCAAAGAGTCCGTGATTGCCGTCGAGGTGTTTGGGCGCAAGCCGGACCACGATCCATCGCAGGACTCCATTGTACGGACTGAAGCCGGCCGGCTGCGCGCCCGGCTGTCTGAATATTACGTGGGCGAAGGAAAAGACGATAGAGTTGTCATCGAGTTGCCGAAAGGCGGATACGTACCGGTGTTTCGCCTGCGGGAACCGGCGTCCCAAACGGCGCCTCCTGTGAAGAAGATACGCGAGCGCGTCTGGCTCGTCCCGGCAGCGGTAACCATCGCGTTGGCGATCGCCGCAATCGTCTGGGTTCAAGAGACCGAACGCTTCTGGCGAAACCCCCTTGAGGGAGCGCGATTTCAGGCCGTGACAGATTTCGATGGAACCGAGCGGGAGGCTGCCGTGTCGCGCGACGGCAAGTTCGTCGCTTTCTTATCGGGCCGGGAGGGGCATACCGATGTCTGGGTCACACAACCCGGTTCGGGACAGTTCCACAACCTGACCCGCGGAAGCGTTCCGGAACTCGGCAATCCTTCGGTCCGGGCTCTGGGATTTTCGCCCGATAGCTCACTGGTCACGCTTTGGCTTCGCAAGCCAGCCGGCCCGACCTGGCAGATCGGGATATGGGCCATACCAACGCTGGGCGGACAGGCCAACCTCTATCTGGAAGGCGTGGGGGAATTCGATTGGTCGCTCGACGGTTCGCGACTCGCCTACCATACGACAGCCGCGGGGGACCCGCTTTTCGTTTCCGACGGTATGCCGCATCCTCAGGGACAACCAATCTTTACGGCGCCGGTAGGCCAGCATTCTCACTTTCCGTTGTGGGCGCCCGACAACAGCTTCATCTACTTCGTCCAGGGCGCGCTTCCCGACAAACTGGACATCTGGCGCATCAAGCCAGCCGGCGGAGTGCCGGAACGGATTACGTCACACAATGGGCGCGTGAGCCATCCGGTCTTGCTGAATCGCCGCACGTTGATATACCTCGCCGGTGATCCCGACGGTTCAGGACCGTGGCTGTACAGCATGGACGTCGAGCGCCGCATTCCCCACCGGCTTACTTTTGGTCCGGACCGGTACACGTCACTGGCTGCCACAGCCGGTGGCAAGCGCCTGGTTGTCACACGCGCAAGTCCGAGGAGAACTCTCTGGCGATTGCGGATCGGCGATTCACCCGCCGAGTTGTCGCCTCCAGATCGCATCTCTCTGACGCCCGGAACCGCGTTCTTTCCACGACTGGGGCCCGATTATCTTATATATGTCTCTTCGGCCGGCGGTAGCGAAAACATTTGGAAGCGGGCGAACGGAACGGACACGGAACTGTGGAGTGGTCGTGGAGCGCAAATCATTGGTGGCCCCACCATCTCCACCGATGGCGGACGTATCGCATTTTCGGTCCGTCAACGCTCGGAGACCCTGTTGTATGTGATGCAGGCGGACGGGACCAACGCGCGGGTGGTTGCCGATTCACTCGAGCTGCAAGGCTCTCCAGCATGGACGCCGGATGGCCGATCGATTACCTCGGCCGCGGATGATCGCGGTGTGCCGCACCTCTTCCAAGTACCGATCGATGGCGGTCCCGCAGCTGTCTTTCTCCGTGGTTACTCGGTAGATCCGGCGTGGCAGCCCTCTGGCCGCTTCGTTGTCTACTCGGGACCCGACGTTGGCACTACGTTTTCAGTGAAAGCCGTGACTCCCGAGGGCGTCACCTATCCGCTTCCGCGTCTGACTAGCTTGACGCGGGGCGCTCGTCACCTTAAATTCCTCTCGGGCGGACGTGGACTCGCCTTCCTGCGGGGAAGCATTGAACACAAGGATCTCTGGCTCATGGACCCGGAAACCGGCGCCGAGCGGCAGTTGACTAGCCTCCCTGACGATTTTGATATTCGGGACTTCGACATCTCCCCAAACGGCCGTGAAGTTGTTTTAGAACGGGTGCAGGAGCGTTCTGACGTTGTGCTCATCGACCTTGCTGGGCAAATGAGCGGCACCGGACCGTGGGAAGCGTCGGTCGGCGCTCCGTCCGGATCGTCAGCCACTCGGAGAATGCTCCGGGCGGACGTCCATGGCCCTTCCTCCCGGTAAGTCCCACTCACGTTACGAAGAAACCCAGCGCCGTAGCCGTGGCGCCGGCGGTCATGGCCTCCACGAGCGAGGCAGCGCATGCTTGCGGCGGCTTCAACGGAGTTGAGAACCAGAGAAGCGGGCCCGTGTGCAGGCGTTCTATGGCGCCGGCCTGGTTCGAAACTTCACTTCGACAGGCTTCAGCAGGACACCCTCAACCGACTGAAAGGAGCCTCCGCCGGGCCAGTTCAAGCTGAAGGCGTACTCCTTGTCCGGTTCCAGCGTGACCGGAATTGTGAACACGCGGCCGGTCTCATCGAACGAGACCTTGCCGAACTTGGGCTGCGTCACCGCACTGGTGCGCGCCACCGCGTAGCGATCTTTCTGCATCGGCCGGTCAAAGCGGACCACGATTTCCTTCAGCGCCGGGTCCACGTCCTGGGCGCCGTTGACGATGCTCAGGGAAACGATCTTCGGCCGGCCTGCTTCGTCGTCGCGGATCATCTGGTCCACGCGTGAGGCCGCATCGTCAAAGAACTCGACGACCCTCGGCATGAACGCCTCGAGCGTGGGATACCGCTCGCGATCCTGCGCGTACTTCCCGAGCAGGGCGAGCAAGTCGCCGGTCCAGAGGAAGCCGCGACTCCGCTCCTCGTTCACGGCGGCCGCGGCCGCCTCCCGTCCCTGGTGCTCGAAGGCATAACGGGCGGTCGCGGCCCGCACCAGCGACTCGTTCAACACGGTCTTCCCGTTGTCGTACGCCTGGCGGCGCATCTGGGCGTTCATTGCCTCAAACAGACGGTTGCCGGATTTCTCCAGCGGCACTGCGAACTTGTCGATCAGCGGTCCCACATAGGTGTGGCAGAACTCGTGCACCAGAGTCGAGGTCCATGGCGGATCGAAGTCTGGCAACCCACTCGAGTCCACCCTCCATACGCCAGGAATCGCATAGATCTCCTCCACACCATTCGGGAGCGCGACGTGGGGTCCGTAGCTCGAACCTCCATTCACCAACCCGGGTATGACATAAAAGGTAGCGTGGGCACGCGCTCCAAAGAAGCGGTCAAACCACGGCAGGTCTGCGTTCTTGGTGACAAAGGCGCGGAGTCGCGAGTCCGTCAGATCATAGAGCTGCTGCTGGGATTTGGTGAAACCGGCGAAGTCGGAATCGGCCACGAACTTGCGCGCCGCTGCCAGAAAGCGCCGCGCCTTGGCGCCGTGCCAGCGCGCGTCGAGTGAAGTCGCCCGATCGAAGGGGACGCGTTCAGCCAGCGATTCGGCATCGGTCACATGCACCGCCATGTTCATCACCGCATCATAGGAGACGCCATCGCTCTCCCGGAGTTCGCGCGCCAGACGAATCGCTTCGTGGTCGCGGAAGCGGGCAAAGTGGCTGTCAATGGCGGCGGCGTAAGCGGGAACCTTGCCTTCCGTATATTCTGGGTTCCCGGCAAGGCGAAAGATGATGCTCATCAGCTCGACGCGCGGATCGGTGCCGAACCGGTCGGACTGGGCCTGCAGGCCGGACACGAGCAGGAGGCTGACCAGCAGACAAGGAAGATGCCTCATCATGCTGGGAGTATAACAGAGGTCGGAGTCTTATTTCGGCGCGCTGGCTCCGGCGAGCCCACCCGTTATGTGGTGCCCGACTCAGTTCCCCGAGACCGCCACGGTGACGCCGGCCTGCGATTGTAAGGTGTTGGCTGCGCAACAAGGCAGCGGAACCGCGAACGTCACCACTACCGCGGCGTTGCCGACCGGCAGGCCGCTGGGGATCTGCGCATTCACCTGCATCACTCCCTGCACGATGCCGGGCGCGCCGCCGGCGTAGTTGATGCTGGCGGGTTTGCCGCCGATCGTCACCGTGATTGGCTGTAGCACCGGCAGCGGCAGCACTCCCGCGGGCGGCGCCTCGGTGAAGGCACCATCCAGGCCGGGAGGGTCGGTCTGGCCGAAACCAGTGGCGTACAGCGATACGTACTGGCCCGAGCTGGCGGGATTGGCGGCGTTGTTGTACGTTCCGTTTTGGTTCACCGCAGCCGCCTGCCCCGTGCCGGAGTCGTTAGCCGTAAACAGCGCGGGCGCGACCGGCGCCACCGAAACGCTAAGCGGTGCGGAGGTCAGCCCCTGGTACGAGACATAGACCTGTGCGCTCGTGCCGGTAAGTTCGAATGGCACGATGGCAGCTACCTGTGTGGACGATGCATAGAGCACCGGCCCCGCCGTACCGTTGAAGTAGACGCTCGTCCCGCCAACGCTCGTGGGGACGTCGCCATTCGCCAGTTGATATGTGGCGAGGCTGTCCGGCCCCAGGCCGGAGCCGTAGAGCACCACCACTTCGCCCGGCGCGATGGCGCCGGTCAAATTGCTGGCGGCGTTGGTGACGGCGGAAAACCGCAGATACAGCAGGCGAACGGCGTCGTTGGCGGAATCGGCGATGTACACATCGCCTCTGGAATCCACCGCGATCCCGGTTGGCCCGTTGAGCGACGCCCTGGTCGCCGGACCGCCGTCGCCGGTGTAGCCGATCGAACCGTTGCCGGCGATGGTCGAGATCGTCCCATTCGCATAAATCTTGCGCACGCTGGCGCCGGCATCCCCGAAGAAAACGTTGCCCGCGCTGTCGACCGCAATCCCGGTCGGGTAACTCAGTTGCGCCTGGCCGGCCGGGCCGCCATCGCCCGAGTAGCCCGCCACGCCGTTGCCGGCGAGCGTGGCGATATTGCCCGCCGGTGATACCATCCGGATGCGATAGTTCAGCGTATCCGTGATGTAGAGATTGCCGGTGGCATCGACGGCGACTCCTTCCGGGTCGTTCAACTGGGCGCTCAGCGCCGGGCCGCCATCGCCCGAGTAGCCCTGCAGCCCGTTGCCGGCGACGGTCGATATGGTTCCGTTGGCGACCTTGCGTATGGTGCTGTTGTTGGTGTCGGCGATGTACAGGTTGCCCTTCGCATCGAGTGCCAGCCCCACCGGCGAATACAGTTTCGCGCTGGTGGCCGCGCCGCCATCGCCGCCGAAGCCGGGCGTGCCGCTGCCGGCGACGGTGGTGATGCTGCCGCCCGACACTTCGCGCACCCGCGAATTGCCCGTATCGGCGATGTAAACGTTGCCCGCGCCGTCCACTGCCACGCCTTGCGGGCCGCTGAGTTGGGCGCTGGTGGCTGCGCCGCCGTCGCCGCCGAAGCCCGCCGTGCCGTTGCCCGCCAGAGTCGTGATGGTGCCGCTCGCGCTGACCTTGCGCACCACGTTGTTGCCGGAGTCCGCGATGTAATAGTTGCCGGCTGTATCCGCGGCGACGGCGTGCGGCGAGTTCATCTGCGCGCTGGTCGCCGGACCGCCATCTCCCGAGTAGCTATATCCGCCGTTGCCGGCGAAAGTCTTGATGCTGCCGCCGGACTGGGCGGCGCGGATGCGGTTATTGAGCGAATCGGCGATGTAGATATTGCCCGAGCCGTCTATCGCCACGCCGGTCGGACGGTTGAGCTCGGCAGAGGATGCGGCCGCGCCGTCTCCGCTGAAGCCCAGCGTGCCATTGCCCACAATCGTGTTGATGTCGATTTTGCCCTTGATCGTGCTGACCTCGCGGATGCGGCCATCGGTCGGCTCCGCGATGTACACGTTCCCGGCCGAATCGACCACCACCGCGAACGGCTCGACCAGCCCGCCTTCGTTCGCCAATCCGCCGTCGCCAGAATACCCGATGGAACAAGTTTCGCCGGTGTTGCTGCTGGTGCTGTTGCTGGTAATGTTGCACGCTCCGGCGATGAAGTTGATGATGCCCGTGCTGGCCGTGATCTCGCGAACAGCGGCGTTGCCCGTATCGGCGATGTAAACGTTGCCTGAGTTATCCACGAAAACGTCTTCCGGTTGCAGCAGAACGGATTCCGACGCCAGTTCGGTATCGCAGCAGACGCCGCCGAAACCATTGCCGGCTATGGTGTTGATGACGCCGTTGGCGCCAACCTTGCGGATCGAGTTATCGCCCGTGTCGGCGATGTAAACATTTCCCGAGCGATCCACGGCTACACCGCCCGGCAGGTTCAGGTTCGCCGCCGTGGCCGGGCCGCCATCGCCCAGAAACCGCGGCTGGCCCAGTTTTCCATTCCCCGCGAACGTGTTGATGACACCCTGCGGCGTCACCACCCGCACGCGATTGTTCACCTGGTCCGCGATGTAGAGATTGCCCGTTGAATCCACCGCCAGGCCCTGCGGCGTGTTGAGCTGGGCCGCGGTGGCCGGCCCGCCATCGCCGGAAAAGCCGGGCCGCGAATTGCCTGCGGCCAGCGTCAGCGTCCCGCTCGAAGTGATCTTGAAAACCGCGTGGCCGCTGCTGAAATACACATTGCCGCTCGCGTCCGGTCGTGACCCGTCGCACCGTTCCAATCGCGGTGCCGGCGGCCGGCGCCGGCGTGGTGGGCGGCGCTCCGCCGGCGACGGTCGTAATCGAATACTCTTGCGCGAAGACGGCGGCGCCAAAGAACCATACCAATCCGGCGCCGCGCAGCTTCCCTAGCGGTTTCAACATGTATGCCTAGCCTTCTGACAGGGTGAATGTACGAAACCTTCAGTTTATCGCGACTCGGGCCACGGCTTCCGCCAGTGCCTCCAAGGCCTGTGCGCATTCGGCACGGGTGACGTCGTAGTGCGTCACGGCGCGCATGTGGCTTTGGCCGATGCCGTTGATCAGCACGCCCCGCTGTTTCAGGCGCCGGCTCAATTCTCCCGACGTCAGGCCGGTGGCGCCGATATCGAAAACCACGATGTTGGTGACGACCTTCCGCGGATCCATCGCAACGCCGGGAATGCGCGCCACGCCCTCCGCGAAGAAACGCGCGTTGGCGTGGTCCTCGCCCAGCCGGGCGGGAGTTTCTTCGAGCGCGATCAGACCCGCCGCCGCCAGCACGCCCGCCTGCCGCATGCCGCCGCCCAGCCGTTTGCGCAAGAGGCGCCCCTTGTCGATCAGCGCGGCCGGTCCGGCCACCATCGAGCCGGCCGGCGCGCCCAGCGCCTTCGAGAGGCAGAACATCACCGTGTCCACCGGCGCCACGATGTCCTCCACCGGCACGCCCAGCGCCGCCGCCGCGTTGAACACGCGCGCGCCATCCATGTGCACTCTCACTCCGAGCTCGTGCGCGCCGTTCGAGATTTCGCTGTATAGCCGACAGCGGATAAACCGTGCCCCCGCCCATGTTGTGCGTGTTTTCGATTTCGACCGCGCCCGTCGGCGCGTAGTGCGGGTGCACCGGCTTTACCAGCGGGCGGATCTGGCTCCATTCGAGGATGCCGTCTTGGGTGGGAATAGCGCGAATCAGGCAGCCGGAGAACCAGGCTGTCATCGACAATTCGTAATCCAGAATGTGGGCGCGCGAATCGCAGATCACTTCCTGCCCGTG
>CAWJLI010000100.1:0-3059 GCA_963843095.1 Bryobacterales bacterium | reverse complement strand
TGCCGTCTCAATATTTTTCCAACGAGAACCTGGTCGGCTCGCTCGAGGAATACGGCGCCGAAGCCTGGCTCTCCGACATCGTCGAGTGGATCTGGTACACCAATTCCGAGCAGTTCCGCAAGCTCAAGCTGGAGGGCCGCATCTGGAGGCTGGAAGCGCTCGGCGCATGGGTCCGCAAGCGCGTGCAGAAGCACGACGAGCACCTCCTGGTGGAGATCTTCCGCGACGATTTCGCCGGCCGCGAAGAGCCCGATATCTACGAGGTGCTGGAATGCGCGCGCCCCTACCTGCCGCGCGAAGGCGCTTTCGGCGAAATGGTGCTCAACGTCGGCAAGGCGGTTTACCTGGCGAAGAAGGGCGCGGCCGGCATCATCGACATCAGCCCCTTCACCTGCATGAACGGCATCGTTTGCGAAGCCATCTATCCGCGCCTGAGCCGCGACCTCGGCGGCATTCCCATCCGCAATTTCTACTTCGACGGCACCCAATCCGACCTGGACCGCGACTTAGGCGTCTACATGGAGCTGGCGCGGAGCTATCGGAAGAGAAGCCAACTGTCCGCCTAAGGCGCGATCAAATCGCATCGCCCGCGCTCCGCATCGGGTGAAAGCACGCAGCGGGCTGGGGCCAGATGCTCTTTCCGGTGCGGGGTAAGTGTGCCGACGGCGGCCCAGGCCGTTGTTTCTCAACGAGTTTACTCTTGTTTCCCGGCGGCAGCCCGAACGGTTGTCATGTTGCAATTCAGTTTATTAAGTATTGCAATTCAGTGAAAAAGGGAGCCTAATATGGCTGTGCCGTTCCTGGTAGTGGCAATCGTGGCGGGGGTGTGTAGCATCCTGGCCTGGCGTTTTGCCGGCGCCTGGTGGAAATACAGAGGCCCCCGGGTGGTGACCTGCCCGGAGACTCGGCGTCCCGCCGGGGTCGCGGTGGATGCCCTTCATGTAATGGCTACGGCGGCGCTGGGAAGGCCGCCGCAATTGCGGCTGGAATCGTGTTCCCGCTGGCCGGAAAAGGCCGGCTGCGGCCAGGAGTGCTTGCGCCAGATCGAAGCTTCGCCGCAAGGCTGCCTGGTTCGCAATATCTTATTGAACTGGTATGCCGGCAAGGATTGCTGTTCCTGCGGCATGCCGATCGGCGTATTTTCGCTGGCCGGCGCCAAACCCGCCGTGCTCCGTGCCGATGGAGTGTCCGTGGAATGGAGCGAGATTCCGGCGGAGGAACTGCAACAGGCGCTGGCGGAATCGAAGCCGATCTGCTTCGCGTGCCACATGGCCAGAAAGATGCTGAGAGAGCATCGGGAATTGGTTTCCGGTCTGCGCGAATCCACCGGACGGCCCGCCCGGTAGCGGGATACTCCCGGGAAGGGAAGGTTGAGACTTGTTTGGGGAGAGAGCCACGAAGCTGCTTCGCCAGGTCTCCTTCCTGTCCGTGCCTCTGGCAGGCGCCGCGGCATTGTGCGCGCAACCGATGGCGCCGCTCTCGCCGGCCACGCTTTACACCGAGTTTCAGCAGTCGCCTCCGGCGGCGGTGATGGACTCGCTGCGCGGCGAAGCGGAAGCCATCATGGGCCGTTTGGGAATCGGCCTGGAGTGGCGCTCGCTGGCCGCCGCGACCGGCAGCGAAGTCTCGGCCCAACTGGCGGTGATCCGCTTTCGGGGCAGATGCGATGTGAGCGGACTCAGCCCGCACCGGGTGCAACCCGGCGCACTGGGCTGGACCCATGAAAGCGACGGCGTCATCCTGCCGTTCGGCGCGGTGGATTGCGACCGCATCCGTACTTTCCTCCAGGTGGACTTGCTGGGCGTGCCGGCCGGCGATCGGGATCTGGTATTCGGCCGAGCCGTGGGCAGAGTGTTGGCGCACGAACTGTATCACATCTTCACGCGGAGCCCGCACCACAGCCCCGAGGGCGTCGGCAAAGCGGCATATGCGGTTCGCGACTTGCTCGCCGGACGTTTCGTCTTCGACGCGAGCGAATCGGAGGAACTGCGCAACGGCCAGCCGCGCGGCGAGGCCGCCGAGCCCGCGCGCTGACGCGCGGCCTACCCAGCCGCGGTGCCCATGTTACCGCCCTTGCGTGCCTACCAGGCCGCGGGTCCAGACATCGGCCAGCGTGAATGCCATCATGATGAACAGCCAGAGGAATGCGCCGGCGGCGGCGAGCTGGGTCAGTTTGGTGCTGTGGCGCATGTGCATGAAGAACAGCGCCACCAGCAGCATCTTCACGGCGGCGATGAGCAGCGCGATCACCACGCTAAAGGCGCCTAAGTCTATATAGGCTACGCCCGTCGTGATGCCGGTGAGAGCCAGCAGGATCAGCCAGACGGCCGTATAAGTCTTGACGGAATCGACGTGTTCGCTCATGGCTATCTCATGTGTCGGTCAATCAGGTAGAGCAAGGGAAACAGGAAAATCCAGATGATATCGACAAAGTGCCAGTAAAGGCCGGCGATATCTACCGGAGTCATGTACTCGGCCGTGAAACGCCCGCGCACGGCGTGAAACAGAAGCCAGGAGAGAATGCCGGCGCCCACCACCATGTGCAGCGCATGCAGACCGGTCATGGCGAAATAGAGCGAGAAGAAGAGCTGCGCCGGTCCCTGCTCCGCCGCGCCTTCGAAATGGAAAGTCGCGCCCGGAACGTGATGCTCGACGAATTTCTGTATTCCATTCGTACGCCTTGACTCCCAGGAAGACCAGGCCCAGCAGCAGAGTCAGGATCAGGAAAATACCAGGGCTCTGCGCCGCCCGAGTTGCGCCGCGCGCACGGCCATCACCATGGTGAAGCTGCTGCACAGCAGGACTGCCGTGTTGAGCGCGCCGATCACCGCATTGAGCGAGGTCGATGCCATCGCGAACACGACTGGGTAAGTGTTCCGGTAAACCGTGTAAGCCAGAAAGAGCCCGCCGAAGAACATCACTTCGGTGATGAGAAAGACCCACATCCCGAAGGTGGAGGACTCCTTCTGCTGCTCGGCGGTATTGAACTGCTCGCGCAGCGCGAGCGTTTCCATGGGAGCGTGAGCCTGTTCAGCCAACTTCGACCCCCTCTCTCACGA
>CAWJLI010000099.1:0-10229 GCA_963843095.1 Bryobacterales bacterium | reverse complement strand
AAACCCATCCCGGAGAAAGTTCCCACTGAAGCCAGATTAGCCACTAACTGTGCGCCGATGCCTGAGCTGGTGAGTGAACCCTCCGCATCGAGGGCGCCCGATTGCCACGGCATGCTCTTCACCTGTCCGGTGAAGCGGTAGGCCGGCAACGAGCCGCTCAAATTCACCGCCAGGCGCCCTTTGATGGCGGCGTGGGCCAGCGTGGCATCGAGGTTGCCGAACTCCACTCGACCCGCGTCCCATTCGAGATGCGAGCGCACTCCGTCCAAACGGGTCCCGGCCACCGTCAAGTGATCGATCTGAACGGTGCCCTCCACCTGGCGCGCCTTCAGCCAATCGGGCAGCGTGGTGCGGCCCAGGGCGCGGGCCAGCAGGCTCGAGCCGCGGTGCAGCGCCGGCAGGCATTCCATTTCCACTTCGGCTGCATCCCATTCCGCCGCGCGCAGGCGCACGCGGTGCGGATGCGACGCTCGCGGAGCGTACGTGTAATCGCCGGTGAAGCCCAGCTTGCCGGCGGCGCCGCGCAGCCGGTCGATGGTCACCCGAGCACCATCGATCTCGACGCGCGCAGAATCGATCCGCAGTGGATCGGCGAGGCCATCGACCGGAATTTCGGCCTGCTTGACCTGGAGGCTGCCCGTCCACCCCGCCGTGTCGGCGTCGCGATGGTAGCGTAACTGGCCGCTCCAGTCGCCGCTCTGAACCTGTTCCAGCCAGGGAATGGCCGCCAGCGCAACCTGCGCGCGCAGTGCCGCCACTCTCATATGCTCGGCGGAGATTGCGATGTCGAACCCGCCCTCGCCGAAGGCGTAATCGGCTTCGATTCGCGCCTGGTCCTGGCCCGCGGTGCGCACCATCGCCGGCGCCAGCCGCGCGTGGCCGCCATCGAGCACGATGCTCGCCTGATCGAGCGCCAGTGGCGGCGCATCGGGGATGGTGACCGCCGTATCGTGCAGCGCCAGTTGGCCCTGCAGGCTGCCCGCGCCGGAGTAGCCGATGGCGCCATCCACCGCGCCATCCAGCGCCAGCTTGGGTGGAACTTCGAGCCCCATATGCCGCGCCAGTTCCAGCAGCGGACCCAGCGGAAAACGATTCCAATGGAGCGACGCCGCCCAGCGCGGCTGCGACAGGTAATTGCTGGCGTGCAAGCCGCACCTCGAGCGGCAGCGCCGCGCCGTTCACCGAGCTCGATTCGATCTCCAGATCCTGGCCGGGCAGATTCAGCCGGCCGCGCACGTCGAGCGGCCATCCCTGCCCGTATGGCGGCATCAGGTCCCAGCGATGCACGTCTTCGATATTGAGCCGGCCGGCGATGCCGATCTGGTCGATCGGCCCGGCCAGGTGCAGCCGCGCCGAAATCCTCCCGTGCACGCCGCCGGCCTGGCCGCGCAGCAGCGCCGTCATCTCGCCCAACAGCGTGCGATCGATCTCCAGGTTGAGATCCACGCGCTCCGGCGCCACGTACCAGCGGCCGCGCAAACGCAATTCGCCCAGCCCCTGCGCGGCGCGATCTGTGCGCGCCGGTTGGGCCGAGCAGTCGAGGCCCATCCGCCGCCCGCCGCTCCCGGCGGAGAAATGTCGAGGTCGGTTTCGGTCAGATAGAACACCGACTTCTCGTCGCCGAATTTGAAATGGATGCGGCCGTTGCGCACGTGCAGCGAGGGCGCGCGGCTCATCACCGAGCGATTGACGAGCGATGCGAAATTCCAGCGGCCCCACTCCGCCGCCGGTCCGGACTTGGCCAGGTTGACGCTGGCGCCATCCAGCTTGATGGAAGCGACCACGAAACGGCCGCCGGCCAGCGACCACAGGCTGGGCCGCACCGTCATCGTGTCCATGTAGGCGATCGGCTCCAGGCCGATGGATGGGTCTTCGTGGATCACCACGTCGTCCACCGAAAACCCCGGGCCGCTGAACAGGCTGAAGCGCACGGGCCCGCGGAATTCCACGCGCCGTCCCAGGGCGCGCTCGAGCGAGCCGCGCAAACGCTCGCCGTAGGAGCCGGTGTTGATGTACAGGCACCACGATGCCGGCCGCCACCACGAGCGCCAGCGGCGATCCCGGCGACTTTGAACACCGTGCCGGCGCGCACCTTCATGGCTCGGCCTCGAGCAGGGCGCGGTACGCCGCGGGATCGTCAATATCCGCCAGGATGCCCGGGTCTTCCACGTCCAGGTATTCGATTTCGGCAGCGTGCGCGCGCACCACGTCGCGCGCGGCGCCGGACTCCGCGAGCGCCAGGAATTCCCGAATCAAGCCGCGCGAAAACCAGATGGGATGCCCGTTGCGGCCTCGGTAAACGCGGCACGCGCAACAGCGCCCGGGGCGGGGCGATGTCCGCTCCCAACAGCGCGTCGATCGTCTCCATCCTCACCGCCGGATGGTCCACCAGCGTGAAGAGCACGCCCTCGGCATCCGCCGGTACGGCCCGTAACCCGCACTGCATGGAACTGGTCTGGCCGCTCTCCCATCGTTCATTTTCGACGAACGCCGCCGCGCGCTTGGTGGCGGCGCGGACTTGCTGCGCCGCCGCTCCCAACACCACGATCACCGGCGAGCAGCGCGTCTGGAACAGGCCAATCAGTGTATCGAGGAAGGATTCTTCGCGGTAGCACAGCAGCGCCTTGGGCGTGCCCATGCGGCGCGATTCGCCCGCGGCCAGAATGAGCCCGGCGGTCACTGCGAGACGGCGGCGGGGGACTTCCCGGCCAGCACCGAAAGCGACAGCGCCCCCCAGTTGGACGCCGCGTTGCGGCGCACGGCGATCATCTCCGCCGCCACCGCGATGGCGATCTCTTCCGGCGAAATCGCGCCGATGTCCAGACCCATCGGAGCGTGAACGCGCTCGAAGGCGGTGCGCGCCATGCCTTCCTTTTCCAGTTCCTTCACCACGTTGAGGACTTTGCGCTTGCTGCCGATCATGGCGATATAGCGGGCCGGCGTGGCGACCGCCAGCTTCAGCACGCGCATGTCGTCGCGATGGCCGCGGGTGACGACGATCACGAAGCTGGTCTCGTTGATCGCGAGCGTGGGAAACACGGTTTCATATTCGCCGGCGTGCACCGCGGCGGCTTCCGGAAAACGTTCGCGGTTGGCGAAACTCTCGCGGTCGTCGATCACCACCGTCGAGAAACCGGCCAGCGTGGCCACCTTCGAAAGGCTCTTCGAGATGTGTCCCGCGCCGAAGATGAAGGCGTGCGGAATCGGCAACACCGCTTCCACGAAGACGTCGAGCTGGCCGCCGCAAATGAGACCGTTGTCATAGGCGGCATCCTTGCCCAGGCTGAACGTGAGATGCTTCGGTTTTTCGGTTTCCATCACTTCGCGCGCCGCGTTCCAGACTTCGGCTTCCACGCAGCCGCCGCCGATGGTGCCCACCATGGAGCCATCCTCGCGTACCAGCAGCTTGGCGCTTTCGTAGCTGGGAATCGAGCCGCGCACCTCCACGATGGTGGCCAGCGCGCACTTTTGACCTAGCGAGCGCAGGCGCACCAACTCCTCGAAAACATCCATCGACGTCGATTATAACGCGTAGGTAGGGCATGCTTTAGCTTGCCGGTTTTTCGTTCTAGGGTAGACTAAATAGATCGTTCGCATCGCGGAGCGAGTCGAACCTGTTATGCCCACACACATCGTCCAAGTCGATGCTTTCACCAATCGGCCTTTTGCCGGCAATCCCGCGGCGGTTTGTGTGCTCGCCGAACCGCGCCCGGATGCCTGGATGCGCGACGTCGCGCGCGAGATGAATCTCTCGGAGACCGCCTTCCTGCACCCGGAAGACGGCGGCTACCGCCTGCGCTGGTTTACGCCCGCGGTGGAAGTGGATCTGTGTGGGCACGCCACCGTCGCCAGCGCGCACGTGCTGTGGGAAGACGGCCACTTGCCCGCGGACAAGCAGGCGCGCTTCCACACGCGCAGCGGCCTGCTGCTGGCGGACCGGCGCGGCGACTGGATCGAGCTCGATTTTCCGGCCAAGGTTGCGGCCACCGTCGAAGCGCCGGCGGGTATGATGGCGGCGCTCGGCGTCAAAGCCACCAACGTCGCGAAGAATCAGTTCGATTACCTGGTGGAAGTGGCGTCGGAAGAGGAAGTGCGCGCCGCCGCGCCGGATTTCACCGCCTTGAAGAAGGTCGGAGCGCGGGGCATCGTCGTCACCGCGCGCGCCTCCACCGCCGGCTTCGATTTCGTCTCGCGATTCTTCGCGCCCGGCTCGGGAGTCGATGAGGACCCGGTCACCGGCTCGTCGCACACCGCGCTGGGACCATACTGGGCGGAGCGCCTGGGCAAGGCGGAATTCACCGCATACCAGGCTTCCGCGCGCGGCGGCGTAGTCCGCGTGAGATTGGACGGTGACCGCGTAATCCTCGGCGGCCGGGCCGTCACCGTGATGCGGGCGGAGTTGTTGGCCTAGGCGAAGGGCTAAGATGGGTGAGGATGGAAATGTGTCTGTCCTTTCTTGCTTTCGGTCCCCAGGTCTGATAGCGTTGCTGGCGGTTGCGGCGTTCGCTGAGGCTGGTAAGGTAACTCTCAAGGATGGCGTGATAAGCTATCCGGACGGGACGACGGGGCGCTCTGTGGTCCAAGCCGGCGGACCCTGCTCTGACCTATGGGTTTCGCCAGACGGGGAGATGATCGCATTTATCAGGATGGATAAGTCGCGGCCAGACCCCGCTGCTATATCGCCGTTTATCGAGCGGAGCACTATCTTCGTGGCATCACGTTCCACCGGTTTCAAACCCGTGCGCGTCGCCCTGTATCCCCCGCGCGTAGATGGACGCGAGTGGAATGTGTTCCGCGACCCGGTACTGTCGCCCGACCACAGAACCGTCTATTTTCTCGTCCCGGCGGCAGGCACCAGTTATTTCCTGATGCGCGTCCCAGTTGCGGGAGGCACGGCGAGGCCCATCACCTGGGTCGAGGCCTATTGTGTCGTCTGGGGTGGCTCACGCTCTGGCGACTTGGCCGCCTCTGTACGGGCTGAGCCAACAGATGAGACACAAGGCGTGGCGCACCACTACTACCACTATGACGCGTCTGGAGCTGCGAAGCTGATTGGAACTCGAGAACATGACGGCGACTGGGTAGATTTCGTCCGGGCCTGGGCTCACAAGTACGGTGGCACGTGCGAGGCGAACGTCAACTGACGCGGGAACTGGTTATGAGCGCAAAAGGGGACAGACGTATTTATCCAAAATGAGCAAATCCGAAAGCTATGCCAGTGTTTGGGATGCCATCGCGGACACACCGGGCCAGGCCGCCAATTTGCGGGCGCGGGCCGAACTGATGCAGCAAATCGCGGCGTTCGTGAAGCGGCAGGACTGGACGCAGGCCGAGGCAGCGAGCCGCTGCGGGGTGACGCAGCCGCGGATAAACGATCTGCTCCGCGGCCGTGTCTCGCGCTTCTCGCTGGACGCGCTAGTGAACATCTCCACGGCGCTGGGCTGCCACGTGCGAGTCGATATCGAGGCCACCTGAAGGGCTAAGAAGGGAGCGGACGCATTTATCCGATAAAGGTCTCAGAAATGACATGGCTTCGCATTATCGACTGGATAATCCTGATTCTCGGAGTCCTAGCCGTTCCGTACACTCGCGGGGTCTTCGAGTATTTAGGAGTAATCCTGGTTGCAGTTCTGCTGGTGGCGCTCAACCACGCAATTGCCCGGAAGAGGAAGAGGCATAAAGCCGGGACAGCATGAGAAGAAAGGCCGCTGCGCGCTGAATCGCCGACATAACCACATATGAACGCACTGCTGATGAAACAATACCGGCGCCTGGACCTGGTGGACATGCCCACTCCTACGCCGGGCCCGGGTGAATTGCTGGTCCGGGTCCATTCCTGCGGCATTTGCGGCAGCGACGTTCACGGGTTCGATGGCAGCACCGGACGCCGCCAGCCACCGCTGGTGATGGGGCATGAAGCCGCCGGGACGGTGGCTGGCGTGGGTGCGGGCGTCGCCGGCTTCCGCGAAGGCGACCGCGTCACTTTCGATTCCACGGTGTATTGCGGCGCGTGCTTTTTCTGCGCGCGCGGCGAAGTCAACCTGTGCGACAACCGGCAGGTGCTGGGCGTCTCCTGCGGCGATTACCGGCGCCACGGCGCGTTCGCCGAGTACGTGCTGGCGCCGGCGCGCATCACGTATCACTTGCCCGATGCGCTGCGCTTCGAGCACGCCGCCATGATCGAAGCGGTTTCGGTGGCCGTCCACGCGGTGGGATTGACGCCGGTGCGGCTGGGCGATTGCGCGCTGGTGGTGGGCGCAGGCATGATCGGCACGCTCGTGTTGCAGGCGTTCAAGCTGGCCGGTTGCACGCAGGTGATCGTTGCCGATGTGGTTGTGGGCAGACTGAAAATGGCGCTCGAGCTCGGCGCCACCGCTGTGATCAATCCCAAAGAGGGCGACGTGGCCGAGTTTGTGCGCGAACGCACCAGCGGGCGCGGCGCGGATGTGGCCGTCGAAGCGGTCGGCGCGACCGAGCCGATTCAAACCGCCATCGCCGCGCTGCGCAAGGGCGGCGTGCTTACTTTGGTGGGCAACATCGCGCCCAAAATTGAGCTGCCGCTGCAAGCCGTGGTGACGCGCCAGCTTCGCCTGTTCGGCTCCTGCGCCTCATCGGGCGAGTATCCGACCTGCATCGACTTACTGGCGCGCGGCGCCATCCGCGTTGAGCCGTTGATCAGCGCCGTCGCGCCGCTAGCGGAAGGCCCAGCCTGGTTCGAGCGTCTGTACGGCCGTGAGCCCGGCTTGATGAAAGTGATTTTGCAGCCGTAACGGCCTAACCGTACGGCGTGGCGCGCCGGACCAACGAACTCGGCATCCGCATGGCGCTGGGCGCGCAGGGCGGCAGCGGTGTTACCGTTTGAGTTATTCCGCGCGGTAGGGTCACCCTAGTCACGCGATTTTCAACACTTTCCGATTAATTCGAATTCTAATGTGCCGCATTCTTCGACAATATTAGGCAGCCTAAGAAAAACTCAAAATATTTCTTGCCCCCCCAGGAAAATATGCAATACTCGCGCCGAGACTAAGAAAGGCGAACCTATGAGAGGTTGCTTTCCATTGTTATTCGCCGGATTCATATTGGCCCTGGCGGCCTCACCGGCCTCGGCTCAGAGCTGTCAGGCGCCCGGGAGTTGTCAAATCTGGTGCGGTAATATCTGCCTTGATGGCTTGGTCTGCCAACAAGAGCCGGGTTATTCGGTACTGTGCGGCGGTGGAATTCCGTATTGCCCGTCCTCGCCGATCGTGATTGACGCCAAGAACCAAGGGTTTCACCTGACCAGCATGCAAAATGGGGTCAAGTTCACGTTCGGCTCGAATCTTCTGCAGACGAGCTGGACCGACCCGGACTATTTTAATGCCTGATTGGCGCTGGACCGCAACGGTAACGGCACGATCGATGATGCCGGCGAGTTGTTCGGCGACCTGACGCCCCAGCCCCCGAGCCTCAACCCAAACGGCTATAAGGCGCTAGCAGTGTTCGACGAGCCACGAAACGGCGGCAATGGAAATGGCAAAATCGATCCCGGCGACGCGATCTGGCCCTCCCTGCGGCTCTGGATCGATCGCAACCACAACGGAATCAGCGAGCCGAACGAGCTGATCCCGCTCTCCGAGGCCGGCGTCTTTGCGATCAGCCTGAATTACACCCTGAGCGAAAAGACCGACCAGTTCGGTAACGAGTTCCGCTACGTGGCTAATATCCAAGACCAATACGGCCACCAGGACCCGCTGTGCTACGACGTGCTTCTGATGACTGCGGTGCCGGGCTTAACGACTGCGAGCGGGACGGACAGTGAAACTGCGAAGGCCAAGGATGCCGGCACAGCTCAGCGCTAAGGCATTCTTGCTGCTGATGCCTTGCCTGATGGCGGCCGGCGTGGACGCCTGCCGCGAGGTGAGCCCCGGCGAAGGTGAGCGGCTGGCACATTACGTGGCGCAGAAGTATCATGTGCCGGCGCACGCCGCGCTTCGCCTGGAGAGCAAGGAGCAGGTGGGCGGGACATGCTACCGGAAGCTCGTGTTCCAAGGCGATGGCGCTCTGGGCCCGTACGAGGTCGCCTTTTACGCATCTCCGGACCTACGATTCCTTAGTAGCGACATGCTCGATTCGACGGTTGACCCTGAGCGCGAAGAACGCGTCGAGGCGGAGAAACGGATGAGCCAGCTTTTGGACGGGGAATACGCCGCGCTCGGGCCTGCCACGGCGCCGGTGACCGTAGTCGTCTTTTCCGATTTCCAGTGCCCTTATTGCAAGAAGCTGAGCGCGCTCCTGACGGCCGAACCGCTGGTGACTTCCGGTAGCAAGGTTCGGCTGGTGTTCCGCCACATGCCGATGCAGGGTCACGAGTGGGCACCAAAGGCGGCGGAAGCGGCGGCGTGCGCGCAGCTTCAAAATGGCGAAGCATTCTGGCGGCTTCATGATTCTCTGTTCGAGAACCAGGACCAGATCACGGCGGGCAACATCGCTCAAAAGGTAGATGATCTGGCCTCGCAAGTCGGAGGGTTGAACATTCGGGACTTCAGGGACTGTCTGCGCCGCCAGACCTCCCTCGGCATGGTCCTCCGCGACCGGCAGCTCGGAACGATTCTCGGGGTGAAGGGCACGCCGACCATGTTCATCAACGGCGAACCGCATCCCGGACTGCCTGACGCCGCCGAGTTGCACCGGCGGTTGGAGGATGCGGCGGGCCAGACGGCCCGCGCGCGTGGTGGAGAAGTGAGAAACCCATGAGGCACACCTTGCCCTTCACATCTGGCGGCTCGGATGCCCCGAGGGGCGCAAGTTTCTTGAGAGGAGCTATTCCATGATGTTCGCAAAACAGATAACAGCTAAAACGCCACTCTGTCTTCTCGGCGCGGCCGCACTCCTCGTGATCGGCGGTGCTACTTCGATGGCGCAAACACTCGCACCGGCACAGGTGCTGCGGGTCAAACAAGTGTACAAGCCTGAGACTGCCGACAGCCCGCTTTGGACAGTCGAAGTCGAAAACACGTCGCAGAACGTGATCACCGCTTA
This sequence comes from Bryobacterales bacterium, assembly GCA_963843095.1. Classification (GTDB taxonomy): domain Bacteria; phylum Acidobacteriota; class Terriglobia; order Bryobacterales; family Bryobacteraceae; genus Bog-375. The sequence continues at coordinate 1,211 of CAWJLI010000099.1, read as the reverse complement.
CGGTGTGTCGATGGTCTGTCACTATCCCGACGGAACGACGAAGGAATCAGGAGTAAGAACCTTCGACCTGGGCCCCCTGCTTGCCGGGCGAGCTGGCATTATGGCACAGATTGAGTATCTTCGTTCCGCGAGGCCAGAGGCGGTCTCTGCCGTCAACCCCGGCGAAGATCCGTCTTTCGGCCCAGGAGCAACTAGACGCGATACATTCTCCCCCCCGACGACCGTCGGCGGGATTGTCCCTGATTCTGTCATCGCCGCTCCCGCTGCGTTCATTTTCGACGATGGCACATACGCCGGAAACCCGGATGACCTCGCCTTTATTTTTTCTGAAAGGCGCGACGAACTGACGAAGCGCACACTTTTGATCGACGATCTACGCCTGATCGAGGCCAGCGCCGACCGAGCCGGCAAGCTTGAGGAGCGGCTGAATGTTCTCGCGACGACCCTCCCGAGTTCACTTCCCGCGATGAAGCCCATGTCGCGCCAAACTCAAATTCTACTCGACAATCCCGAGAATCGCCGGACTTGGCAGCGACAGCAGTTGTTGGTGCTGAAGAGGCTGGTCGGGTCGGCGGACAGCTCCGCATTGAAGCCGGTCATCCTTCACTACGAGGCGGAGGCGGCGGTTTACGCCCGCCTCTCGAAATACGCCGGGCAATAGGTCCCGAGGAGGAGATATAAGACGATGACATATCGATATAAGGTTATCGCTCTGCTGGCGTCAGGCGGCGTTATTACCCTGTTCCTGCCGCCTGCCTGTTCGCAGACGGTGCCTGCGATCAATGCGAGCTATACCATGACACAAAACCAGTACTGCTCTTCGGACAGTGCCTGGGGGTTGTCCATTAGCTATACCGGTAACTACTCGGCGACATGCTACTAGGCGTCGTGTCCGGCCCAAACCTGGGGTGCGTCGCCACCGACGCTGTCGCAGCCATCGACTGGAATCTGCAACTTCGTGCCTCCGGCCCTGGTCGCCGCCCTTGCGGGCAAATACTTTGCCAGCATGGCTGCGGTTGCCCAGTACATGAGCTGGCCGAACTACGGCCCCCCGACCTATTCGATTACGTACGGCATGAACGGTACCAATAACACGAATTGGGCGAGAGCCCAGGATCAAACCTTTGTCGCAAACAATGCGATTTCAGTCGGCATCACTATTTACATCGCATCTGTCAGCTTTGTACTTCCAATAGGTCAACCTGGCGTGA
>CAWJLI010000098.1:0-21645 GCA_963843095.1 Bryobacterales bacterium | reverse complement strand
AAAGGTGCCCCCCAAGGCCGCCTAATCAGCCCCAAACGATGCAGAAACCCCTCCAACAATTCGAAGCCTTGAAGACGCCAACGCTACGTGTCGTTGTGGAACAGGCCCGAACCGCGCACCAACGCAAAGTTTCGGAAGACTGGTTGTGTCGGGCTGTCCCTCTCGGCGCCCTCTCTCAAGTGAGATGGAATTCGATTGACGAATGTTCTAAGGGTCTCCTTAATGTTGCAGTGGATCGCCCTTAGCGGGGGCTAACTCTGGGAGGTCATCGCAGTCTGTAGGGAATAGCGGAGTCTTCAACTTGTGCTCGATCATTTGCCTGTAGAGGTGTTCCATATTTCTGGCGAAAGTTGCCGTATCGCACAACGCGGAGTCCTGCAGGGAGGATCGGATGTTACGCCGGAGTTCGGCCAGTCTGCCGGGTGTCTCGCTCGCATTGCCCAACCGGACGGCCAGAGACACATAGTCCTCGAGGCTGTTGGCGACGAACCCGGCCAGGTTGCCTGCCCGCAGAAGGGAAGCGCTAGTCCGCGATGCCCAACGGTCTCCCCAAAAGGTCAGCACGGGAACCCCCTGCCAGATTGCCTCGGTCGTGGTAGTGCCGCCACTGTAAGGAAAGGTATCAGAGCGCTAAGTCAATCTCGTTGTAGGTCTGAAGGAAGCGGTAGTGCGGCGCCGGGCCACGCAGCATGACGCGTTCGGGCGCGATGTTGCACTTCTCGAAGAGGCTAAGCACAAAGCGCGAGTTTTCCGGCGAGGCCAGCGCTGTGTTCCTGAGTACGAGCGCGCTGCCTGGAACTTCCGACAATATCCGGCACCATGTGTGGATAACAGCACTGGTGATTTTATACTGCGGCGCCAGGCAACCGAACGTGATCGCGCCCTTCGCCAAGCAGGGCGGAGGCGCCACGGGCGGTACCGGATAGTCGACTTCAAACGTCAAATAACTGCCGGGCACTCGAACTACCTTCTCGCAGTAAAACTTTTCTTCGGCGCGAGGAATAACCTCGTCGTCTCCGACCAGATAGTCGTAGCACTCCATCCCGCTGGTGGCATACATGTTGAACCACGAACGATCAGAGGCGCCGGCCTCAGGGCAACGAGCGGTAGGCGGCTTTTTTTGCTGTAGCCATTTAGATCCACCAGTAAGTCGATTCCGGAGTTCTCAATCAGGCCGGCCGCGGTTTCGTTGGATAGTCCGGTGATGTCGTAAAACCGGTCAGAGCCGTGCGCGCGATAGCCGTGTTTGATCCGGTCTCGCGGCGCATCTGAAAACAGATGAACCTCAAATCGGCTGCGGTCATGGTGGTTGATCAAGCCCCAGACGGGTTTCATCCAGTTGTTGTGCTGGAAGAAGGCGGAAAGATAGCCGACTCGCAAAGGCCGCTCTACAGCCGGTGAAGCGTTGGAGGAATCGACGCGGTGAGGACGCGGGGACGGACAGCTCTGTCCACGCGCCACCGAGCCGTATCCCGCTTCATCTCCCACATCGTGGCCTGGGACAGAGGAGTCCGTCCCCTTGATGGACCAATCGCGGTGAGATAACCAAGCGGGAGAACGCGGCGGCGGGAGAGATTGCTGGGCCCAAGAGCGACGTGCATCAAGAACAGTTTGGTGACCGCTCTCCGGGCTGCCCGGGATAACCACGGCGATGGCGATTCGCGATGGCTCAGGATTCGTTCCGGCTGCTGCCTGCCGAAACAAGGCGAGCGCTTCCTCTATCTGCCCAAGCTCGAACAAGACCTTCCCGAGACTGTGTTGGGCTTCACACCATCCGGGATGGAACTCCAACGCCTTTTGAAAACACGCTACTGCGGCGGCATATTCCTTACGCGAAGCCTCATTACATCCGGCCGAGTACCACGCCTGCGCATCGTTCGGCTGGTACTCGTCCGGATGTGTGCACTGCCCGGGCGCTTGTGGAGGCGACCCGCATTTTTGCGAGGGGTTCTCCAAACTAAGAAGCGGGGCCGCGCCGGCCGGCGGCCTCGCTTCAGCCGATTCCAGTCTCTTCATCTCGCACGGCTGAGAGACGCGTTACGTTTGGTGGTGGCTATCAAGGATCAATCCATTCGTTATGGACCCCTAATATCCCACCCGAAATCTCTTCCTGTTCTTCTGGTTTCAGCTCGTTGGCTAGCACTTCCGAAGCCTCAGTTTCAAGCGTTTCGGCATTGGATTTAGGATCATCGTTCACCTGTGTATACCTCCTAAGGACGTCCCCATTTCGGGGATGGAAGTAGAGTAATCGAAAATGCCAGGATGAAGCAACGGGTATTCGGTGACCAGCTTGGATAAAACGAAACGCCTTTCCGTGTAACTCGCAGAGCCGGATGTGGGCATCCTGCTCCGAGGCGGAGAGCGGCGCGGGCGTAGGCGCCCGCCCCACTTCGGAACCTGAATTTCGGAAGAACTGGTCGCGTCGGGCTGGTCCTCTCGGCTCCGTCCAAGAAAACTGGCGCTACTTCGTCCCGCTCAGGCTGTACGTTTGAGTCGTTACCCCATCCGGCGCGGTCACTGCAATCACCACCGGAGCGGCTCCCGGACCCAACGGCACATCCACCGCAACGCCGCTTTTCGCATCCGCGCCGTTGATCTTCAGCCGGCTCCGGCTCGACGTGGTGGTCGCGGTGACATGGCTTTTCCCGGCGTTCCTGAGACCCGCTGCGCTGAGTTTCAACTGACTCGGCGTGAAGCCCCGCACCGGACCGCCATCCAGCACCAGATTGCTGAAGCGTCGACATCTTGTCGGGCGAAGTCGCCAGACACCGGTCTTTGGTTACGTTGATCGACACCCAGTTCGGATCGGTCAGCCGATCGCCAACGATCACCTGCGAGTAGCCCGCGGGCCGCAACGACGGTACCAGCACCTCGGTCCCGCGATCTACCACCATCTGGGCAGCTTTTTGGAGATTCTCCACGTATCCTTCACCTTCCAACGGGCGGTCGTTGTGACCTGACATCAGGCGTGTCACCGGCCGCCTCAGCTTCGACCGGAAGACCTCCAGCGTCGACAAATACACATCCACCGCCGGACTCGACGCACTGAACAGCCAGAACGAATCCGGGATCCCAGGGCCATTGCTGCCCACCGAATCACCAGTGAACAAGTAGCCGGTTGCCTCATCGAACGCGACCACGGATCCGGGCGTGTGCCCGGGCACCTGGTAGACCATGAACTTCCGATCTCCCAAGTCCAGAACATCTCCGTCTTTGATGTTTCGCAGGTTCCGCGCGACGACGTCGGCACCGACGCCCTTTCGCTTCAACATTCCTTCCACCGGGGCGCGGTCGGCATCATTGATATATTCCACGCTCTGCGAGATGAACTCATCGCTCTGCCCCGTGTGGTCGCCGTGGAAATGTGTGAATAGAACTTCAATTGGCACGCTGCCTGCGATCCGCGCAACGTACTCTCGCAGCTTGCCCGTGCCCATCCCGGAGTCGATAAGCAGCGCCTTCTGGCTGCCCCGAATCAGGAACATCTTGTCGTTCGCATAGTCGCGAATCATCGTGACGCCAGGAAGGATTTCCGCCGAGACATACTCAGTCGTATCGCGCCGGTCAATCGTGTACTGGAACGTGGCGACGTCGCTATCGTTCATGCCGGCCTTCATCGCCACTGCCCGGATCGTGTATCCGGTCTTGAGTCCCCTCTCGTGATCGTTGATCGCGCCGACCCACAGCACTTTAGTTGGATCGAAGACCGGGCTCGTTGCAGTGGGGCGAGTGCCGTCGAAGGTGTAATGGATCTGTGCACCCGGCGTCGACGAGAGCAGCGTCACCGAGTAAGTCGTTGGGTAAATCCCCGGCGCGGGGAAGGCCGTCGGTAGCGCCAATGTCGGCGCATTCGGATCCCTCTTCGGCGGCGGCCCAAAATCCTGGGCTGAACTGACCGCACTGACTGCGATACTCAGCAGCAGAAAGTTGCCTAGAAACCTGCGAGTCATAATCACCTCGAAACGATCATCTCACCGAGGTGTTGTTACTTCCCGTTCCCAGAGCCTCCCGAACCGGTGGGCGCCACCGCCGCCGGCTCGACCTTCTTCAGGTATTTGTCGTACCAGGCCAGATAGCGTTCCAGGCGGTCGCGAATGTACGACGGTTTGGTGATGCCGTGAAACTGGTTGGGGTAAATGACGAGCTCAGTGGGCACGCCGAGGCTGCGCAAGGCTTGATACATCTGCTGGCTGCCTTGAACCGGCACATTGAAGTCGCGTTCGCCGCCGAGGAACAACGTGGGTGTCTTGATCTTATCGGCGTGCAGGAACGGGTAGGAGATCTTCTGGTAGGTCTCCCAAGCCTTCGGGTTCCAGGGCGGGCCAATTTCGTAGTCGTACTGGATGATGTACTGGTCGGTGCCATAGAACGCCACGGTGAAGGCTGTTCCCGCGCCGCTGGTTGCCGCTTTGAAGCGCGTGTCGGTGGCGATGACGTAATCGGTCAGAATGCCGCCATAGCTCCAGCCGCCGACGCCCAACCGGGCCGGATCGGCGACGCCCATCCGGATGACATGGTCGACCCCGGCCAGCAGGTCTTCCACTTCGTAGTGGCCCCAATCGGCATAGATGGAACGCGAGTACTTCTGCCGCGCCCTGAACTGCCGCGATAATTCACCGCCAACACGGCATATCCATTGGCCGCGAACCACTGGCGTTCCAAAGACCAGCGGTGGTCATCCTGTCCGTTCGGGCCGCCGTGGATGCGCAGCAGGAGCGGCACTTTGGAGCCCTGAATGTATCCCACGGGCGTGGTCAGCAAGCCGTGCACGTCCGTTCCGTCCTTGCTCTTGAAGCTCACTTCTTCCGTCTTCGGCATGATGAGCTCGCTTTGCAGCGCATCGTTGCGATGCGAAAGCTGGCGCAGGGAGCCGCCTTCGAGTGCGTATACTTCCGTGAACTTGCTTTCGCTTCCCGAAAGCACCGCCGAGCAACCGCCCGCCCTGGTTGCGTTCGACACGACGATGGGCGAAGCCATCAATCGCTCCACGCTGGAGTCTTTTAGCCCCAGCCGCGCCGGATAATCGGAACGGTCGTCGCCGACCAGGAACTCAATCGCGCTGCCATCCGGGGTGAAGCGCGGATTCATCACATCGCGATCGAGCTTCTCGGCCGCTTTCACCCGGGCCGGCGGCGCGCGTGCCATCGCTCGAAGCCAGCACCAGATAAGACATCCCGTAGGCGCCCCATTGGCGATCGTCGGTGTCGAGGAACGCGAGCAGCTTACCGTCGGGGCTCCACGCTGGCTTGGTCCCCAACACCCGCATCGCGGCGGGGGTCAGCGGCTTCTCGACCGCGCCCGGCTTCGCTTCGGCCACAAACACGGTCAACGTCTGCTGGCGGTCAGGCTCTTCGGAGTGGTCACTCAGGAACGCGATGTAATTGCCATCGGGAGACCACGAGGGTGCCCGCTCATCCCACTGGCCCCGGGTCAATCGCTCCATCTTGCGCGACGCTATATCGAATAAGTAGATGTAAGTGTGCCGGCCGGAGAGTAAGTAGCCCTCGATGTCCTGTTTAAAGTGATAGCGGTCAATAACGATGGGCTTCGGCGTCTTAGGCTTCGCGCCCGGTTCGGGCTCAGGCTCCGGATCAGGATCGGCCACCAGCAGGGCCAGCCGCTTCGAGTCTGGAGACCATTCAAAGCCGGACAACTTGCCCTTTAGCTCGGTGAGCTCCTGGGCCTCGCCGCCGCTGAGATCGAGCAACCAGATCTGGCTGCCCTTGGCTTTACCGGGCCGGGACGATTCAAACGCGAGCAGCTTCCCATCAGGACTCCACTTGGGCGAGTTCTCGCCATCGGCGCTGAAGGTAATTTGCCGGTCGCTTTTTCCGTCGAAGCCCGCGACCCAAATATGCGAGACGCTTTTGTCTTCTTTGAAGTCCATGGCCGAAACCACATAGGCCACCGATTTCCCGTCCGGCGAGCACTGCGGATCGCGCACATCCTGCAATCTCGCCAGATCATCCAGCTTGAACGGCCTTGGGGCAGGGGACGTTTCGGCGAACGCCGCAGCCGTCCCTAGAATCAAGCAAATCAAACCAAGTCGGGGCATGTGTTTCAGGGTACAACGGCTCTCGGGGGCAAGCGGTCTGGGTGCGCCGCATGGCCCCCCGGCTTGGGTAGAGGGCTACTTTGAACTTCTCCTCCGTGACCTCCAGGTCTCAAAGGCCGTCGGCAACAGTACCGCAGTCGCGAACGCTACGCCAAATGGATGTTAGTAATGATTCATCGTCGAAGTGTTTATTACGCCACCCGGAAGAGCCTCGCAAACTGTGTTCCTTGGAAATGGCACGAGTACACAGACAACGAGTCCAGCAACGAAGCCGATGGCTCCGAGAGCGGTATCCCAACTGACTTTCGGCTTGTGTTTCAAGCCAGGAATGCCGAGCAGCAGCCCCGCAACAACCGCTCCCGTCGCGGAACTCGGCGATAGCCGCCACAACAAGAGCCTCAAGCAAGAACCGGCCTGGTAATGGAATCATTTCGTCAGTGGCTGTTGTCCCGCTTTGCGCCGCTCTTTCCAACCTCCGTACGCTGGCTTCGCACGCGGCCATTGCCGGAGTGACACGCGGTGTGTGGTGCCGGGGCTGCCGCTCGCTACGCGAGATTACGCCTATGGCATTTCCTGCAAGTCTTCTTCTCCAAGAACTTCGCGCTCCGGGCTGCTGGTTTGAAGCCCTTTGTTCAGAAGGTGGCGCGGTGAGAAATATGCATTCGCAATGGCGGTTGGGACGATAGCGGTCCCAATCACCGTTGCAACCAGAAATGAATATTGGGCCTGGCTGATGACATGATGCTGCAATCCGAAGAGAGACGCGATGGTACCGAACGTGAGTCCCGTGGACATCATGAGGGAGTAATAAAGCCCTTCGTGGCCGAGGTAGTTGAAATACCGAACAGTCGGCACGAGCGGAACCAACTTGGCGACCATTTTTGCGGCGAGCAGAACGACAAACACGAGGGGAGCTGCAATGATGTCGGGAACCGACACGAGGGAGCCGGCTCGAATGAAATAGAACGGCGTAAGCAGCCCGAAGGTCAGTGTGCGAAGGCGGCGGATCAGCTGATGATCCTTGCCAACTGTTCCGGCCAGAACCATCCCGATGATATAGGCGGGCAGGACAGCTTCGCTTCCGGCCCAGGTGGCGAGTCCGCCGAGACCGAATAACAAGAGCAGCAGGTATTTCGCTTCCAGTTCCGATACCCGTCCGCCGTACTTCCGAAAGAACCAGGGAGTTAGAAACGGCAGTATCGCGAACGCGGCGATGGCAACCACAACGAAGATCACTGTCCTTAGCGTGAACGGCGCGAAGATCAGACCGAGTGCGATGACCGTTCCCAGATCGTTCACAAAACAGGCGGCGAGAATCCCCTTGCCGAAGTCCGTTTCGTTGTAGCCTGTTTCGAGCATGACGGCGTAGACGACGGCAACAGAGGTAGTGGACAGGGCAACGCCGGCCAGCCAGCTTGCCATCAAGCCCCAGTGCAAAACGTAGTAGGCGACTGCGGCGGCAACCAGAAACGGCCCGAAAAAGCCGACCATGCCAACGCCGACGGCCTCTTTCCATTTGCGCCTGAACACGGAAGGGTCCAGTTCGGCTCCGGCAAGAAACGTCAGAACAATGGCGCCCGTACCTGCGAGGAAGCTAACCCATGGAGATTTTGCTCCCAGCGCGCCCGACCCCATCGCCGCGCCGATGATGAGCTGCGCCACGGTCCCGACCACGATTTCGGAAAGCGCCGTGGAGATTCGGAACCAGATTGAAAATAGGGTTGCGAGCAGAGCCAGCCCGAGCCAGAGCGCTGCCAGCAGCCAAACGTTTTCCATCGCTTCACCTCACGAAGTGTTTCGTGCGGGAAACGAGAGGACGGTCAACGACTGCCTGCAGCGATCCCGCTGTAGGAGTCATTGGCTACCGAAGCAGCATTAAGCGAACTCCACCGCTTGTTTAGAGCTTACCCCTAAGCTCCGACGACGGGCAACCGGCACTTATCGCGCGAAGGCTGCGCGGCCCGCGAATCGGGAGGTCCCCTTCAGCTTTTCCTCGATCCGAAGAAACTGGTTGAACTTGGCGACGCGCTCGCTGCGAGAGCCGGAACCGGTTTTGATATGGCCTGCCCCCGTGGCAACCGTAAGATCGGCAATGAAGGTGTCCTCCGTCTCGCCAGAGCGGTGGGATACAAAGCAGCGATAGTTGTTGCGTCCGGCCAGCTCGATGGTATCCAGCGTTTCCGTCACGGTGCCGATCTGGTTCAGCTTGATGAGAATCGCGTTTCCGATCCCCTTGTCGATCCCCTGCTGGAGGATCTTGGGATTGGTGCAGAAAATGTCGTCGCCTACCAGTTCCACCGTTGAGCCGAGCGCGAGTGTCAGATTGCGCCAGCCCTCCCAGTCGTTTTCACCCATTCCATCTTCGAGCAAAACAATTGGATACTGTTTTACCCACGACTCCCAGAGCCGGATCAGTTCATCGGAAGTCATCGCCTTCTTCGTCGACTTGAAGAGAATGTATTTGCCGTTGTCCCACATTTCGCTGGATGCGGGATCGAGGCAGATCGAGACATCTTCAGAAGGCTTGTAGCCCGCTTTGACGATGGCCTCGAGAATCAGCGCAACCGCTTCTTCATCGGACTTCAGATCGGGCGCAAAGCCGCCTTCGTCTCCCACGGCTGTGCTGTATCCCTTTGATCGCAGAACTCCTTTTAAAGTGTGGAACGTTTCCATGCCCATGCGGATGGATTCCGCGAAGGATGTGGCATGATGCGGCGCGATCATGAACTCTTGAAAATTGACCGTATTGTCGGCATGTTTGCCTCCGTTTAGCACGTTCATGCAGGGAACCGGCAACGTGGCGGCGTTTACTCCGCCCAGATACCTGTACAACGGGAGGCCGTGAGCCGCGGCGGCAGCGCGGGCGACAGCCATGGAAACGGCAAGAATCGCGTTCGCTCCCAAGTTCGACTTGTTGGGCGTTCCATCGGCCTTGATCATGGCCTCGTCGATGGCGCGCTGATCGGTTGCATCCTTGCCGGCCACCGCTTCGAACAGCTCCTTGCCGACGTGGCCGGCGGCTTTGAGGGTACCTTTCCCGCCGTACCGCTTCTTATCGCCGTCACGCAATTCGGCGGCTTCCTTCTCGCCCGTGGATGCGCCCGAAGGCACGGCGGCGATCCCAACTATGCCGCCCGCGAGGGTAACTTCGGCTTCCACGGTCGGGTTGCCACGTGAGTCCAGAATTTCGCGACCCCTGACATTGACGATTTGATTCATAAACGCTCCTTGTTCAAAAAACATTGGCTTACTCTTGAAGATTCGCTTGCGCCTGGCGCACGCGGACCAAATCCGATCGAATATCAGGCGCCCGAGCTGACGAAGAGGCCGTCAAACGGTCGACGGTCTGAATGAGATCTTCCAGCCTGCGCTCCGCTTCCCGCTGCATCTTGATGGCGGCTGCTGCCACGATGTCTGTCCACTGCGTTGCCAGGCGCGACAGATTCTTGAAAGTCTCGTAGTCCACCTTGTTTAGAAACCGCATTTTCACCGCACCGCCCAGTACGGTCATCGGAATGATTGGCGAAAGCAGCTCCCAATTGTGGTCGAATATGCGGCCGATATCGATGTCGGGAGCTTTCGGCGATTCCGGTTCGATTTCGGTTTCGGTGGTTCGCAGCGGCACGCCGAACATTTCCAACATCTGTTCCGACAGCCGGTCCCGGAATGCTTGCAGAACCCGCAAATACTGTCGCTGGACATCCCGCAGAGGTTGCAGGAACTCGGTTTTGTGAGCGGCCGACAGATCCTTCAACCGGGAGGTGAGCTCTCGGCGAAGCCAGGATGCAAACTGTTCGAGCAGCCCGGCGAAGGAGCTGTGCCATGTCGGGTACTCCCGCTCCAGTTCCCTGCGGAGACCGGATTGAATCGGCTTCTCCTGTGGAGCGAGTGTCTTCTCGATGTGGCTGCGCGCAGAGCCAATATGGTGACGCGCGATCAGTTGCAGCTCCAGCCTGGTATCCGCAAGGCCTTCTTTCTCGCCGCCGGCACGGAGCCGAAGCTGCTGCCTCTCTGCATCCAACATTTCGGCCGACCGCAAGATGGACTTCGAGTTGGTGCTGCCGTACGCGCTGGGCCGCTTCGTCCCAGCCGGCCTGCTGGGATTCCTCATCGCCGGCCTGCTGGCGGCTTACATGTCGAACTTCGCAGCGACGGTCAATGCCGCGCCGCCGTACTTCGTCAACGACATTTATAAGCGTTACATCAATCCGAACGCGAACCCGCGGACCTATGTGCGGTTGAGTTACCTCAGCTCGTTCCTGGTGGTGGTGATTGGAGTCCTAATCGGCTGGTACGTCTCTTCGGTGAATTCGGTCGTGATCTGGATCGTCTCCGGGCTATGGGGCGGCTACACGGCCTCCAACGTTCTAAAGTGGTATTGGTGGCGCTTCAACGGGTACGGTTACTTCTGGGGAATGGTCAGCGGCATCACGGCCTCTCTGGCGGTTCCCGGCATTCTGAGCCGGATTCCGTCGCTGCAAAACTACGCGAGCTTGCACACGCTGAACCTGGATGTCTCTTTGGGGTTCGCGCTGGTGTTCGTCATCGGCATGATTGGCTGCCTGCTCGGCACATTCCTCACCAAACCGGAGGAGGACGCGGTTCTAATGGAGTTTTACCGCCGCGTGCGTCCGTGGGGTTTCTGGGGCCCGGTCAAGGCCAAGGTGATGGCGGCGTATCCGACGTTCGAGCCGAACCGGGATTTCGGGCGCGACATGTTCAACATCGCGGTGGGCATAGTCTGGCAGGTCGCGCTAGTCGCGCTTCCGATCTATGTCGTGATCCGGACCAACATCCCCGCGATCTGGTATTGCCTGGCCATAGTCGGCGTGACGAGCATCATTCTCAAGTTCACCTGGTACGACCACATGTGCGCGGTGAACGCCGCAATAGCCGCGGACGAAGCCAGGGCGGTTGCGCCGGCGCCGGCGGGGGACTAGTTAGTTGGGGGTCGATTGCGCCAACAGCGCGTCACGCTGGGCTGAGTATACCGAGATATAATCAGCCAGTAGCTTTTGGTCGCGCGGATTGTTGCGGCCACCGGCGAGTTCCGCCGCCAGCCACTCCAGGTGACGGCTGGGGCCTGTGCCACGGGAACGCGTCCGCACCGGGGAAGTGTTTGGCTGCGCAACGACCACTCCCTGGGATGCGAGCTGCTTTGCGCGCAGCATCAGCCAGATCTTGGGATCGTCAGCGTGGCGGGCCGATTCCAGTTCGGCAACCACCGCTCCCATCGATTCGGCGCTGGTGGCCCTCATCTGGAGCAATGACGAAACCTCGCCAGGCGGCCCGACGCCGGTCCGGTCGTCGAACACCACCGTGCACGGATAGACCTCGACGTGCCGGCGCTCGATCGGGCCAACCTCGAACTCGTAAATGCCGCCCGGCGGTAATATCGTGTTAGATGGCGCTGGTTTCTTGCTGTACCGGACGAGGGCCAGCTCCCACACGAGGTCTATGCCCCGCGCGAAAGAACCCTCAACCCAAACGCGGCCCCCAACGCTGTCCGTGAGTACAAACGCCGTGATCATCTTGGACGAGTTGTTTCGTAGCTCGACGTAAGTCACCGGGCTATTCTTCGGCGGTTTGACTGGCTTAACCTTGAATCCCACCACCTGGAGCACCTTCTCGACTGCTGGATCGTGTTCGTATGCACAGGGCGAGTGGTTGATGCTGAGCTCTTCGGCCACGCCAATGGCGAACGGATCTACGTCCTGTGCCGCCGCGGCGCCACCGAGGGTGGCGGCGATGAGTGCGAGGAACGCCAATCGCATGTGGGATATCCAGCACAAGAATAGCGCAGAACGGCTGCGCACGGAGGCCATTGAATGGCGCGCAAGCAAGTACGCACGACACAGGCAGCTACCTCATATAGAACAAGCTCAACCTCGGCAGCTTGGCTTTCTCCAGTAGGCTTCTCTCCAGGTATTGGCGTTCTAACATGGACAGTTGGTCGGCGGTCATTTTGCCCCGGTAGGGGCGTAACTGGGCGTCTAACTCACGGCGGGCTTGGAGTAAGTCGTCATCGTTTTGGCGCGACCGGGCGGCGGCGATCATTTTCTCTTCGAGAACCGTGAGCCGCTGTTCCAGGCCTTCGAGATCCTGGTAATGCGTCTCGGCTTCGGCGGCCAACCGTGCCAGAGTAGCGGCAATCTCCGGGCAGGCTTCGCACACAGCCGCGGCGTTCGATTCGAGATACGCGCGCAGATCTTCGAGCGGAAACGGCGGCGGGGCTTCGCGCCGCGCGCGCGGGTCCGGCTGACCGGCCATGGCCCGGGCCTCGGTGAGAACCGCCTGCGCACAGAAGGCGAGCGAATTCACCATCTGCGTTTTCACCCGGCGCCCGCGCCATTTCTCGAAGGCCGCGTCAATCCCGCGCAGCACGGCTTCGAGCGGGACACCTGCATTCTTCCAGGTTTCCACCAGCGCCCAATCGAGCGGCGACATCAGAAACAGCGCCGTGCAGCGGGCGCGCTGGAAGTGCTCCTCCACTTCGGTGAAGTAGTTGAAATAGTTGCGCAGGAAATCGGGGTCGGGCGTCACGGCCGGTGCAACCGCTCCCAGATCATTTGCAGGCCTTCCAGCGTCAGGTGCTCGTCGACTACCTTCAAATAGCGCGAGCCGTTGACCACCAGGCCGGCCTGCCCGCCAGTGGCGACGGTCTTCGTTTCGGGACCCAGTTGTTTGATGATGCGCTCGATGATCCCGTCCACTGACCCAACCGCGCCATAATACAAACCAGATTGCATGCTGGCCACGGTGTTGGTGCCGATCACGTTTTTGGGCGGCCGGAAGTCCACCAGCGGCAGGCGTGCGGTCTTGGTGAAGAGCGCCTTTACGGCGATGCCGACGCCCACCGCAATGGCGCCGCCCAGGTAATCGCCATCGCGCGAAACCACGTCGAAGTTGGTGGTGGTGCCGAAATCGACGATCACGCACGGGCCGCCATACTTGCGGAAGCCGGCGACGGCGTTTACCAGGCGGTCCGCGCCGACTTCGCTGGGGTTGTCGTAAAGGATGCCGATTCCCAGATCGGTTTTCGGGCCGACGAACATTGCTTCGGTGTGGAAGTAGCGCAGCGTCATGGCGGCCAAGGTGGAATCGATGGACGGGACCACGCTCGAAATGATAATGCCGTCGACGGCCTCGATATCCAGGTTCACCGGCGAAAACAGGTTGTGCAACAGAATGCCCCACTCGTCGGCGGTCTGCTCATGGACCGTGCGCAGTCGCCACTGGCAGAGCAGTTTGCTTCCTTCAAAAGCGCCGATGGTGATGTTGCTGTTGCCTGCGTCAAGAGCCAGCAGCACGTACGCCTCCCGCAATAATCAGGGTATCCGTTCCATCGTCCCGGCGCACCACCAGGAAGCCTTCCGGATTCAGGCCGGCCGTGACGCCGCGAATCACGCCGTCCGGTTGCTGCACTTCCACGCGGCGGCCAGCGGCATAACTGGAGCTTCTAGTGAAGAGGCGCAGGATAGAGGGCGTGTCGTATGCGAGGTACTCGTCGGCGGCGCGCAGCAACGCGGCAATGATCGGCTCGCGCGGAATGGGTTGGCAGGGTTGGCAGGCGGAAGCGCCTGCCCCACTTTCCTGCGGCAATGTGGGACAGGCGCTTCCGCCTGTCAACGCCTGGTTACTCATTCTCTCACGGCTCAACGAAGTGGCTTCCACCGCCAGTTCACTTGGAAACGACCTGTGATTCACGTTGATGCCGATACCGGCGATGGCCTTGGTGCCGGACAACTGAACCAGGATTCCGGCGACTTTCCGGTCCGCGATCATCACGTCGTTGGGCCAGCGCAGATCGCAGGCGATGCCGGTGGATTTGGCGATGGCATCCTGCGCCGCCAGGCCCAGCGCCAGGGTGAGAACCGGCGCCGGCGTTACCACCAGCGAGCAGTAGATTCCGCTGCCCGCTTCCGAATGCCAGGTGTGGCCGTGGCGGCCCATGCCCGCTCTTTGTTCTTCGGCCAGCACCACCGCGCCCGGCTCCAGCGCCGCGGCCACGCGCATGGTGGAATCGATGGACGGGTAGTAATCGATGCGGCGATCGGGAAACTCGCGCCTCAGGCCGCCGATGTCGAGCGGTGTCACTGCGCGCCCGCGTCGAGCTTGCCAAACTGCGTCTTGTACTCGGCCAGTTTCTGGCGCATGCCCTCGACCACGTGCGCCGGAGCGCGGGCGAGAAACTTCTCGTCGCTCAACTGGCGCTCGTGGTTGGCGATGTTTTTGACAAGCTGTTCGCGTTCTTTTTCTTCGCGCTTGCGTTGCGCGTCTTCCTGGGCTTTGGGAAGATGCAGCGCCAGGTCGAACTCGGGGCCGGAGCAGATGCCCGGCGCCCTGGGAGCGGCTTCGGCTTTCAGCTCCAGGTTCACGTTGGCCAGCTTGCGAATAGACTCGGCATTGCGCCGGGCCACCTCGAGCGCGGACCCGAGCGAATACAGCACACCTGCAACCTGCAGCTTGGGATCGAGCTTGGCTTCGGTGCGCAGTGTGCGGGCCACCGTCACGATCTCTTGCAAGATGCCGATTTCGCGCTCCGCTTCGGCGTCGGTTGCGTCCTCACGGAACTGCGGGTAACCGGCCAGCGCGATCGATCGCGGACGCGTGCTGCGATCGATTGCCAGCCGCTGCCACAGCTCCTCGGTGAGAAACGGCATCGCCGGATGCAACAGCCGCAGCGCGGTTTCAAATGCCGCCAGCGCATTGCGCCAGCCCGGCGTTAGGCCTGAATTCTCGTGGAATTCGAGCTTCTTCAGCTCCAGGTACCAATCGCAGAATTCGTGCCAGAAGAAGTGCCACAGCGTCTGCGCTGCCTCGTGGTAGCGATAGGTTTCGATAGAGCGGTTGGCCTGCGCGGCGCAAGCGTTCAGACGGCTGAAAATCCAACGGTCCTCGATCGGCACCGCGCCGGTTGCGGGGTCGGCCTCCGGGCGGAATTCTTCCAGCTTCGCGGGCAGCCAGGGCTCGACTCCGCAGTATTCCATCTTGCCCAGCAGAAACCGCGCGGCGTTCCAGATTTTGTTGGCGAAGGCGCGCGAGCTTTCCATGCGCTCCTCGGTGAGCACGATATCGGTGCCCGGCGCAGCGCCTTGCAGCAGCGCCATGCGCACCGCGTCGGTGCCGTATTTTTCCGTCACGATCAGCGGGTCAATGGTGTTGCCGCGAGTCTTCGACATCTTCTGCCGCTCGGCGTCGCGCACCAAGCCGTGGATGTAGACCTGCCGGAATGGCACGTCGCCCATAAACTCGATGCCCAGCATCGCCATCCGCGCCACCCAGAAGAAGAGAATGTCGAAGCCAGTGATCAGCAGTGAGGTGGGATAGAAAGCTCTGAGATCCTCGGTCTGGTCCGGCCAGCCGAGCGTAGAAAACGGCCAGAGGCCGGAGCTGAACCAGGTGTCTAGCACGTCGGTATCCTGCTCCAGGCTGGCCGAACCGCAGCGGTCGCACGTTGCGGGAGCTTCCCGCGCCACGATGATTTCGTGGCACTCCTGGCAGTGCCAGGCAGGGACGCGATGGCCCCACCAGAGCTGCCGCGAGATGCACCAGTCGCGGATGTTGTACATCCACTCGAAGTAAGTCTTGCTCCAATTGGCGGGGATGAAAACGATGCGGCCGGTTTCCACCGCCTCTATGGCCTTTTCGGCCAGCGGCTTGGTCTTGACGAACCACTGCGTGGAGACCAGCGGCTCGACAATCGTCCCGCAGCGCGCGCATTTGCCGATATTCAACGGGTAGTCTTCGGTTTTGACGAGCGCGCCCAGCGCCCTGAGATCGGCCAACACTTGCTTGCGGGCTTCGAAGCGATCCATACCCGCATACCTGCCGCCTTCGGCAGTAATGACACCGTCTTCGCCGATCACCTGGATCTTGGCCAGGTTGTGGCGGCGGCCGGCTTCGAAATCGTTGGGGTCGTGCGCGGGAGTGACCTTTACCACGCCGGTGCCGAATTCGGGATCGGCGAGCTCATCCAGGATCACCGGAATCTCGCGCTCCATCAAGGGCAAATCGACGGTGCGGCCATGCAGGTCGTGGTAGCGTTCGTCCTTCGGATTGATCGCGACAGCGGTATCGCCCAGCATGGTTTCCGGGCGCGTGGTGGCCACCGTGACGAAGCGGCCGGGCAGGCCGTGCACAGGGTAGCGCAGGTGCCACATGTGGCCTTGCACGTCGGCGTGCGCCACTTCCAGGTCGGACAGCGCGGTGCGGCAGCGCGGGCACCGGTTGACCATATACTCGCCGCGATAGATGAGGCCCTTTTCGTACAGCCGCACGAAGACTTCGCGCACCGCGCGCGACAGGCCGGGGTCGAGCGTGAACCGCTCGCGCGACCAATCGCAGCTTGCGCCCATGCGGATCATCTGCCGCTTGATGTTGTCGCCGTATTCGGCCTTCCATTCCCAGACGCGCTTCTCGAAGGCCTCGCGGCCCAGGTCCTGGCGGCGAATCCCCTCTTCGGCCAGTTTGCGCTCCACCACCATTTGGGTGGCGATGCCGGCGTGGTCGGTGCCCGGCAGCCACAGCGTGTTCTCGCCCAGCATGCGGTGCCAGCGGATGGTGACGTCGATTTCGGTGTGCTCCAGCATGTGGCCGATGTGCAGCGATCCGGTCACGTTGGGCGGCGGAATGACGAGGGAAAACGAGCGCGCCGCGGACGTTCCGGCAGCGCCAAAGATGCCGGAATCGATCCACCACTGCGCCCAATGCGGCTCGAACCGTTGGGGCTCGTACACCTTTTCAATTTGCATGGGAATGTACTAATATAACGCGCTTGGCCCGCGTGACTGCCCGACTAGGTGGGGCAGGCGCTTTCGCCTGCCAACAGTTATGTCGCAATCCGCTCAGAACACCGCGAAACAGAATACCTGGTTCGATCCGCTGGCCAGCAGCGCATACTCGCCCGGGTTCAGCCCGTTGTAAGGCTCAATTCTGGAGAGCGTATCCCCGAGTTTGGTCACCTCGATGCGGATTGGCTCCCCGTTCCTTTGCGCCGCAAATTCGCGATGGCCGTCCTTCGATTCCATCCGGAACAACTGCAGGTTTTCCGGGTTGATCCTGCCGCTCTGGAAGAGCAGGATCGGCGCCGCCAGCGGCGTTCTTGCAGGCGAGTTCGCGCCATCGACTATGTACAGCGTGTCGTCCTTTTTCTTCTGCGTCTTCGCTTCCACCGCTTCGGTGGGCAGAAGTTTCTCGGCGTGTTTGATATAGGGCAGGTCCGGCTTCGGCGGCTTCGGCCCGTCATATTTCTGGGCAGTAGCCGCGCACGCCGCGACAATGATCGACAAGCACACCCGCAGCGACATGGCTGTGTAACATTTTACCGCCGGTCCGGCTTTCGATCCAGGCGGTTCAGGAGCGCGAGATCTTGCGGGCCTTGAGAAAGGACCCGATCCCGTACCACGCCATGATGGCGGTAGCTACCCCGGCTACAGCCGAGCGCATCGCGTCGTGCGACATCATGTAGTGCGCTGTGCGGAGGCCGAAAATCGCCCCAAATGATAGGAAAAGAAAGCCGATCATCTGATTCCAGAGGGCGTGAATGGGTTTCACGACGGCGGGCCCAACGTGTCGCAAGAATGCCACGCCATGTTGCCAGGTCACCTGCTTCCGCACCTTCCTATCGTAACAAAGCTGGCTGCCCTCTCCGCGCGCTGTTGTGTCCGGCTGATAAACTGCCGATAGAAGAAACGGTTCGAGCTTGTGAACCGGCCGGGCGTCTACTACAATCGAGTTGGGGTGGATGCTAGGCCTGTTAGCGGAAACGCCGGTCGTCTCCGGCGCGTCCGCTAGCTTTAGGAGTATCTGTGGACGAGCCATTGAAGCACCTCATGCAGGAACTGGGGAATGCCATCAACGATTCCCTCTCCGAGTCCGACCGGATCGCGGAGGCGATCGGCGAAATCAAGCGCGCCGGGTATGACGTGTTTCTGGTTTTGGAAGCGACCATCGGCTTCAATCGGCGGGACGAATCCGCCGACGAAGACGGCGAACTGGAAGAAAGCGAAGCGGAGGAACCCAAGCGCATTCGAGGCCACCGGCAAAATCAAGCTGACCACTCAGGATCATCGTTTCCTGCGCGCGCTGAAAATCGCCGTCGACGAGGAAAACCGGTAGAGCCGCAAAAGAAAAGCCGGGACGACTCTCGGCTCAGCGGAATTGACAGTCTGCGCCACGGTGTAGTTCCCGGTAA
The DNA here is from genome assembly GCA_963843095.1 of Bryobacterales bacterium. Taxonomy (GTDB): domain Bacteria; phylum Acidobacteriota; class Terriglobia; order Bryobacterales; family Bryobacteraceae; genus Bog-375. The sequence continues at coordinate 3,394 of CAWJLI010000098.1, read as the reverse complement.
ACGTCCCAGGTCTCGCGGACGGCTTTATCCCAGGTGAAAGTCTGCACGCGCGCTCTGCCGCGGCGCGCTAGCTCTTTTCTCAACTCTCTGTCGCTGGTCAGTTGCCGCAGTGCTGCGGCCAAAGCAGCGGTATCCTCGGGGTCCACCAGCAGCGCGGCATTACCGGCCACTTCCGGCAGCGCGGAACGATTCGAAGTCACTATGGCCGTGCCCGCCGCCATCGCTTCCAGCAGCGGCATACCGAAACCTTCGTCCAGCGACGGGAAAGCGAACACCGAGGCGCGCGCGTACCAGTCGGCCAGTTCCTCCGGAGTGACGTAGCCCGGCAACTCGATGCGGGCGCGCGCCGGGCTGCGTGCGATCCGCTCCAGAATCCCGGCCGCGCCGAAGCCGGCAGCGCCCGCCAGCACCAGCCTCCAGCCTTCGTCGAGCGACTCGAATGCCTCCACCAGGCGGGCGATGTTTTTGCGCGTCTGCAACGCCCCGACGTGCAGGATCAGGGGCTCGCGCGCGACATTTGGGAATGCGAGCCCGCGCGCGCCATGATGCACCACGCGCACACGCGCCTCGGGCACGCCCAGCAGCCCTACAACCTGACGCTTGGTGAATTCGGAAACCGCGATGATGGCGTCGGCGCGGCGCGCCGCGTCCCGCGCCTGGGCGGTGAAGCGGGCGCGAAATTCCGGCGTCGAATAATCGCCCGTCATCACGAAGAGGTCGTGAAAGGTGACCGCTGTCGCGGGCAGGCGCATCGCTGGCAGCCGCTGGTTCAGGCCATGGAACAGCGCAGCTCCGCGCGGCCCCAACGGCCGGATGAGCAGACGCCGCCGCGTGTTCGGCCTGCCGGCAAGCCCAGCCGCGCGAAAAAAGCGGTGCGGCCGCAGCCAGTACTCGAAGCGCACCTCGGGCCGCAGAGCTGCAAGCCCGGCCATCATTTCGCGTGAATACAGTCCGACCCCGCTAAGCTCCTCCCCAATGGCGTAGGTGGCGTCGAACGCGATTCTCAATCCAGTCCGTATTCTTTCATCTTTCGATACAGCGTGGTGCGGCCCATGCCGAGCAGCCGCGCAGTCCTGCCGCGTTCTCCGTTGGCGGCGGCCAGGGCGCGCTCGATGGCGTTCTTCTCGCTTTCCGTGATCGTGAATACAGGCGACTTCGGTCGCACCACGAATTCGCAGCCGGGTGCGTCCTCCTCCGCGACCGCGACCGCGGCCGACAGCCGTTTCAACTCCGCCAACCGGCTCTGATTCACCAACGCCGATGGCAGGGCGGCTTCGGGATGGTGGTCGGAATGCATCGCCGCCATGCGTTCGATGCCGTTCTTCAACTCCCGCACGTTGCCGGGCCAGTCGTATGCCTCCAGCCGGGCGCGCGTTTCCGGGCCAGGGTCGAACCAGGGCAAGCCGGCGGCGCGCGCTCTCTCCAGGAAGTGGTCGATCAGCAGCGGGATGTCCGCCTTGCGGTCGCGCAGCGGCGGCAGCCGCATGGTGAACACGTTGAGACGGAAATAGAGGTCCTCGCGGAAGCGGCCTTTGGCAATCTCGGCTTTCAAGTCGCGATGCGTCGCGGCAATGATGCGCAGGTCCACTGTCCGCCATTGCAGCGCGCCCACCGCGCGGAATTGGCGCTCCTGAATCAACCGCAGCAGTTTGACCTGCATCTCCAGCGGCAGGTCGCCGATCTCGTCGAAGAACGCCGTCCCGCCGTCGGCCATCTCCACCAGCCCCTTCTTGTTCTCCTGCGCGCCGCTGAACGACCCCTTTACATGGCCGAAGAGGTCGCTTTCCACCAGCGTGCCCACCAGGGAACCGCAGTCGATGGGCACGAACTGGCCGCGCGGGTTGGCGTCGTGGATGGCGCGCGCTACCACCTCCTTGCCGGTGCCGCTTTCGCCCAGCAGCAGCACCGGCAGCCGGTTGCGGGACGCCTTTTCGATCAGGCGGCGGAGATTTTCGATTACGGGCGTCTGGCCCACTATGGGCTGGGCTGCGCCCGGCACGGCGCGGTTCATGAAGTCACTTCCACCCTGCGAGGAATGGGAGGCTCCCGAGGAGCGCTATTCAAAATCTAGTCGCACCACGAAGCCGTTTTTCTCACCCGATTCGGCATGAATGCGTTCGGCAAGGGCGCCGGCGGCGTCCGGGGTCGCCTCCGCGCCCACCAGCACGCGCCACACGTCCGGATTGCCATGCCGCAGCACCACGCGAGCCGCGCCATAGAGGGCGGCCATGGCATCGCGCAACCGATCCGCGTTGTCGCGGCTGCGGAACGCTCCCACCTGCACGGCGAAGATTGCCGGCTCCATGGTCTGCGGCAGGCGGATCACTTCCAGCCGCACCGGTCCCACCCCGGGACCCAGCAGGTCGATCGAACGCGCCGCCGCGTGCGACAAGTCGATGATCCGCCCATCCACGAATGGTCCCCGGTCGATGATGCGCACGTCCACTGTCTTTGAGTTGGAAGCGTTCATCACCCGCACCCAGGTATTGAACGGCAGCGTGCGGTGCGCCGCCACCAGGGTTTCCATGTCGTAGATTTCGCCGTCGGCCGCCGCGCGCCCATGGTACGGATGCCCGTACCAACTGGCGAGCCCGGTTTCCGTATCCCCAATCTTGGGCGCTGGCGCCGGTGCGGTCGGCGGAGCAGGCGTCCTCGCGTGCTTCTTGTGAGCGCACCCGCTGAACAGGGCGGCAGCCAGCGCCAGCGCCAGAATGCCGTTGCGCATGCACTCGTGCGTGCCGCGTCGAGATTCTTCTCGACACTTCTTTTCCGGGCGTCGCCCTGCGTCGGCAGGAGTGCCGACGCGGCACGCACGAGTTTGTGCGCCACATCCGTCCGTCAGACGCTGTGCGGTCATTTTATGCTAACGAAATCAGACCTCTACCATTTTTACACCAGCTCAAAGCTGTCGCCCGGCGTGGGCGTCACGGTTTCCAGGCCGTAATGGGAGTGAAGGTGCTTGGCGAACGCTGCCGATTGCTGCGGCTCGCCGTGCACCAGGAAGACCTTCTTCAGCGATGGCGCCATGGGCCGGATCCAGGCGAGCAACTCGTTGTAGTCGGCGTGAGCGCTCAATTCATCCAGGCTGGCGATGTCGGCGCGCACCCGCATCGGCTCGCCGAAGATGTTCACCTCCGGCCATTTTTCGATCAGCTTCCGCCCCAGCGTGTTCTGCGCCTGAAAGCCGGTGATGAGGACGGTGTTGCGCGGGTCTTCGATGTTGTTGCGCAGGTGGTGCAAGATGCGCCCCGCCTCGCACATTCCCGAGGCCGAGATCACCACGAAGGGGCCGTGCAGGTCGTTCAGCTTCTTCGATTCGGACGCCTCGCGCACGTATTGCAGGCGCGAGAAACCGAATGGGTCCTCGCTGTGGAGCAGGTACTGGCGCGTCTCT
>CAWJLI010000097.1:0-6738 GCA_963843095.1 Bryobacterales bacterium | reverse complement strand
TCGCCCAAATGGTTTTCCGACCAGGCTTCGCGGTTGGTGCTTTCGTTTTCACCGACCACCAGGATGGCGACGTCGGCCTTGCGCGCCAGCTCCGTGGCGGCAGCGACCTTTTCCACCTGCGCCTTCGGATCGGCCAGCTTGACGTCGCTCTCAATCCATCCGCGCCAGCCCTGCTTGGCGGTGGTGATCTGGCAACCCTCGGCATAAACCACCTGGGCCGAGGAGCCGACCCGCGCGCGAATGCCATCCAGAATGCTGACGCCGTGGCCCGGTTCGCGGGCGTATCCGCCCACGTGGACGTCGGCGGCGTTGGGGCCGATGACGGCGATGGTCTTGAGCTTGCCGAGGTCGAGCGGCAGCAGGTTCTTTTCGTTCTTCAGCAGGACGACGACCTTCTGCGCCGCCTCGACTGCCAATTTGCGATGCTCCGGGCCGCTGGTGATCTTCTCGGTGTAGTCGGGATCGGTGTAGGGATCCTCGAACAGGCCGAGGCGGAATTTGGCGGCGAGCAGGCGCGCGGCGGCGCGATTCACCAGGCTCTCCGGAACAGCGCCCTCTTTAACCTGGTCGATCAAGGTGCGATAGACGGAACCGTCGGAAAGGTCGAAATCGACTCCGGCGGCCAGCGCCAGGCGCGCGGCTTCGGACATGTTGGCCGCTACGTGGTGGGTCTGCACCAGCATCTGGAGGCCGCCACCGTCGGAGGTGACGTAGCCGCCGAAGCCCCACTCCTGGCGCAGCACGCGGTCGAGAAGCCAGTGATTGATGTGCGACGGGATGCCGTCGATTTCGTTGTAGGAAGCCATGATGCTTCCCACGTGGGCCTCCTGGACGGCGGCCTGGAAGGGGATCAGGAAGTTTTCCCGGATGATGCGTTCGGAGTAATTGCCGGGCGCGGTGTTGGTGCCGCCCTCGGGCTGGCCGTGCACGGCGAAGTGCTTGGCGGTGGCCATCACGTGATGATTGTTGATGTAGAAGTCGTCGCCCTGCAGGCCGGTGACGGCGGCGACGGCCATGCGCGACGCCAGGTACGGGTCTTCGCCGTAGGTCTCTTCGGTGCGGCCCCAGCGCGGATCGCGGGCGATGTCGAGCACCGGAGTGAACACCTGGCCGACACCGGCGGAGCGGGCTTCATCGCCGGCGGCGGTGAAGACGCGGCGGACCAGCGCTGGATCGAAGGTGCTGGCGAGGCCAAGCGCCTGCGGGAAACTGGTGCTGCCGTTGCTCATGAAACCGTGCAGGGCTTCGCTCATGAACAGCCAGGGAATGCCGAGCCGCGTTTTCTCGCGCAGGTAGCGCTGCACGGCATTGCGCAGGATGGCACCCTGGCGGGGCGTCAATGTCGAGTTTTCGTCGTAGAGGCTGCGGAAGGCCACGCTGGCCTGATCGGGCTTGTAGGTGCCTGTGGTATCGAGCAGGGAGAGTTGCGGATCGTCAGCGCCGCAGATTTCGGCGACCTTTTCCTCCAGCGTCATGCGGCTCAACAAGTCCGCCACGCGCTCGTCGATGGTCAGCTTGGGATCGCGATATTTCGGCGCCGCGGCTGGCGCGGTGGTTGCCGGCTGGCTCCAGGCATTCAGCGCGAAGAGGAAGGCGAGAATCGGAAAAGCGAGGATGAAAAGGTTTCGATGGCGGCGTGGCATTTCGTTTCTCCTGTTGAGCGGCGTGGCACTTGGGCAGACGAATCCGCCCTGCGGCGGGCGAGCCCACTCGGATAGTTACGCAGCTTGGGGCGGACGAGTTCCGCACGGGACATGCAATCGACGACCAGCTACGGCCGATCGAGAACTCACTATGGTACAACCGGGCGGAGGCGGAGAACGAGCGCCCTAGCCGGACTGGGAATGCCCGGCCTACCGGGCGTTAGGCCGTTGTCTGATTCGGGACGGCTGCGCGGCGGCTCAGCAGGGCGTAGGCGCCGAAGAGCGCGGCCGAATAGAAGAGGTCCGCCAGCGCGGTGTTGCGATATAACGGAATCGCCGCTATGTAGCAGGCCATCAGGCCGGCGGCGTTGTGCGTATAGAGGGACACCGGCTTCAGCCACATCGCAAAATTGGTAATCAGGAAAAATTGCACGCTGCCCGCGACCGCCGCGGCGCCAATGGCGAGCGGGTTCTCGGTCGAGCGCAGCCGCGAGCCGATCCACACATAAATCAGGAAGCTCAAATACACGAACGGAGTCGCAAACGAATAGCCGCCCACCAGCGGGTCGGTGACCAGCATCAGCACCAGCGGCAGCAGGTAAGCCTTCCAGCCGCTCAGCCGGCCGCCGGCAAAGAGGCTGACGCCGCCCACGGGCGTGAAATTCGGCGCATGCGGCACCAGGCGCGCCAGGATACCCAGGATCGTGAGGCCGATGGCCAGCGGCCTCGACTTATTGTTCTTCATTCGCGTTCTCCTTAATTTGATTATCTATCAGGATGAGCCGAACCGGCATGGTTCGGATCCCATAAAGTTTCCGGATCGCCGGTGATGTGGGTTGCCCAGCGGCTCCAGACGAAGAACGAGTCGCTGAGCCGGTTGAGATAGCGAATCGCCTCCGGCGGCACGCTTTCGAGGCGGGCCAGGGCCATCACGGCGCGTTCGGCACGGCGGCACACCACGCGGCACAGGTGGAGATCGGAGTTCAGGCGGCCGCTGCCGGGCAGCACGAACGACCGCAGCGGCGCCATATCGCGATTGACGCGATCCATTTCGGTTTCGAGGCGCGTCACGTCATCATCGGTCACACGCGCCTGACGTTCGTGAACGTCTTCCGGCAGCGTGGCGAGAATCGAGCCGAGGTTGAACAGCTCGTGCTGGATGCGCAGCAGAACCGGCACCAGCGTCCAGACGCGGCCGTCCTTATCGACCAGCGCCTCGGCGGTGGCGCGCGCAGCGCCCACAAAGGCGTTCAGTTCGTCCACTACCCCGTAGGCTTCAATGCGCGGCCCGTCCTTGGCGACGCGCTGTCCGCCGGCGAGAGCGGTTTCCCCTTCGTCGCCGCCGCGGGTGTAGACGCGGCCGATGGTCAGGTGGGGCGGATCGAACGGTGGCTTGCTCATACTCTCATTTTGCTCCGGCGAGCGACCATTTCAAACCGGTCACGAAATTCAGGCGCGGCGAGGGATAGCCGAACACCTCTTCGTAATGCTGGTCGAGCGCGTTGCGCAGGTTGCCATAAGCGGTGAGGCCACGGCCAAGCTTGCAATTGAGGTTTAGTCCCAAGCTGGCGTAGCCGGGGTTTTGAAACAAGCCGGCGGATGCGCCGTAACTCGGATCGACATCCAGGATAGAACCGCGGAAGTAGCCGTCCAGGCCGCCCGACACGCGTCCTCTGGTAAAGGTTGCAGCAAAAGCGCCCGAATTCGCCGGGCGGCGCAGCAACTGCTGGCCCACAGTAAACGGCGCCGGCGCCAGGTTGGCGGCGCCGTTGAGCGAAAGAATCTCCGAATCGAGCCAGGTGTACCAGCCGGTAATGTAAAACCAGCGCGCGGGCCGCAGGCGGGCGGAATACTCCGTGCCCAGACCGCGCGAGTTGGCGATGTTGTCGGATTCATAGTGGCTGAGCACGGAGAGGTTGCCACCCAGAATGACGATCAGGTCGTAATAGCGGTTGTAAAAGAAAGTGGCGTCAAGTGAGAGAACGTCGTGGAAGAAGCGGCGCTCCAGGCCGGCATCGAAGCCGCGCGTGCGCTCCGGCTTGAGCGAAGGGTTATCGGTGTAGGCCAGATCAAAGCCGGTGGGCGGGCGAAAGCCGGTGCCGAAGGAGGCGTGCAGCCGCGTGCCTCCCCGGTTGTAGGTGGCAGCCACCTTGGGGTCGACGGCGCTGACGGCCTGCGCGGGAAAGGCCGGACGGGAATAGCCATCGGTGGGAATGGCGCCAGTGCTGAGAAACTCGCCGCGCACGCCGGCGTTGATCATCCAGCCGCCAGGCAGTTGAAAGCGGTTTTCGAAATAAAACGCAGTATCGTTGCGGCGGATGGGAAAGGTGTCGTTGGCCGCGTCGGTGATGTAGCTGTTGCGCACTTCCTCGATGGTCTCCACCGTGCCCAAGGCCACCGTATACCAAGGCTTGACGCTCGAAGTCATGCGCCACTCGGCCTGGCCGCGCAAATCCTTGTTGAAGCTGAACCCGTAAGGGCTGGTGTAGCCGTTGTTGTTGAGGAAGAACGAGGCGAACAAATCCTCTTTGATCCGCCCCGAAAACAGGTCCGCCTGGTAATGGAGCAGGTAATCGGAGAAGTTGTTCTTGCTGCGGCTGACGGTGTCGATGCCGGTGTAGTCGTCATTGGGATCCGAGCCGTAGGGGCCGGGCTCGCCGACGGTGTTGGAATCGAAATCGCCATGGAAGTTCAGCGACTGACTGCCGAAGCGGCGCAGCATGTTGAGCATCAGGTTCTCATTGCGATAATCGCTGTTGGGCACCGGGCCATTGTCGTCGAGCCGGGAAGCCGCGGCGGCGATGCCGAACCCGGCCAGAGTGGCGCCGCCGGCGATGCCGAACCGATGCTCCTGGTAAGTGCCGCCTTCGGCGAGGATATCGAGGTTGGGCGCGGCGCCGGCTTCGCGAGTGACGAAGTTGACTACGCCCGAGTTGGCATATTCGCCGGCCACGGCGGACTGCGGGCCGCGAATCACCTCGACACGGTCCAACTCCTCGACCGGAATGTGGGCGAAATCGAAGCCCCCGCCAAAACCATTGACCGGGATGCCATCGATCTCCACCAGATTGAAGTCGTCGTAGCCGCCGCGCAGATAGAGCGAGGTAAGGCCACCCGTGAAACCGGTCTGGCTGATGGTTATTCCGGGAAGGTGGCGGAGCAGGTCCACGGCCTGCGCCTGGTTGCTCTGGCGGATTTCCTCACTGGTGACAATGCTGGTGCTGCCGCCTTGCTGGCTGGCCGGGACATCGATGGCGGAGCCGACCACGCTCACCGAATCCTGGAGCGGCGCAAGTTCGAGCTTCACCGTGAGCGGTTGCGATGCGGCGGAGAGAAGAATTTCGTCGGTGCGGAATCCGGGTGCGGCAACGACCAGTTTGGCATCAGGCGCGGCGGCCTCGGCGGTATCCAGCTCAAACGAGCCGTTGACACCGGTTAGCGTGCGGGCGGCGATTCCGGCGGGGACCGATACGGCGACCTGAGCGCCCACGACGGGTGCGCCGGATGGATCGGCAACGGTTCCTCTCAGCGAAGCAGCCGGCAGGCCCGCGGAAAAAAGCAAGAGCAAAGCCGCAAGGCCCTGGAGACGTCTATACATTCGAGGCTCCTCCCTAGAGAGCCGAAAGTAAACAATCTCGCTGGCCGGTCTCCTGGTTTGCGCATCGTCGAATCGCCCGGCCTTCCCATTCCATGGTTGGAACAGTGACTCACGTGGGGCGATTCTCCGCGCTTACAGTGGCGGGGCCACGCCGGATTTGCACCGGCTTCCCGTACACCAGCGGACAATCAGGTACTTTTCGAGTGTACACTAATTCATGACGTGATGCGAAACCGAAAGCCTTGTCTCGCGCACTTGTTCCTGGCGCTCGCCGTTCTGGGAGCGACGATTCCGGCGCTCCGCTCCGCAGGAAAACCCGAAAAGAGAAAATCGCAAGCGGCGTACCAGCGTGGCCAGCACGCCGACCAGGCGGGGCACCGCGAGGAAGCCATCGGCGAATATTCGGAGGCCCTCGAAGAAGACCCCGGGAACACTGCGGCGTTGCGTGCGCGCGGCCTGGACTACCTGGCCGGCGGCGATAAGGTGCGGGCCCTGGCCGATCTGGAACGGGCGGTGAGCTTGCAGCCAGCCGACGCCGAGGGTTACTGGTCCCGCGGCGACTACTACGCCCAGACGGGCGAAAGCGCGCGCGCCATTCAGGACTACACCACCGCGATCGGCATGAAGTTGGAACGTACAGAGGTGTACACCGGACGAGGTAATCAGGAACTGGCGCTGGGCGATCGCGAAAAGGCCGCGGCGGATTTCACGCGGGCTTTGGCGTTGCGGCTGGACAACGCCGACGCGGACAAAGGCCTGGGCATGGCGCGCGCGGCCGAAGGGCGCTTCCGCGAAGCGGTGGACGCCTTCGATTTGTGCCTGCGGAGGCGCCCCGACTACGCGGATGTTTACGTCGAGCAAGCGCTGGCCTACGCGGCGCTGGGCGATTACCGGCGCGCGCTGGCGGACCTGGACACCGCGGTGCGGCTGCGGCCGGAGGACGCCCGCGCGCTCCGCACGCGGGGCGCGGTAAAGGAAGTGCTCGGCGACAAAGACGGAGCAGCGGCGGATTATACGGAGGCCATCCGGCTGGACCCGAACGATGTGCGGCTGTACCTGGCGCGCGGCACGGTTTTCGCGCAGCAGGGGAAGTTCGAAGAATCGTTGCGCGACCGCAACCGCGCGGTGGAGTTGGACCCGAAAAACTCCGATGCCTACGTCGAACGCGCCGCGTCCTATCACGCGCTGGGAGAGCACGAGAAGGGGTTGGCCGACCGGACTACGGCGATCGCACTCAACCCCGGGTCGGCGGTCGCGTGGCGGGCGCGAGGCGGCGACTACATCCTGCTGGGGCGCTACGACGAGGCGCTGGTGGATTTACAGCATGCCGCGCAGTTGGAGCCGGATAACGCGGAAGCCCAGCAACTGATGGCGCTGGCTGAGAAGAAGGTGCGCGAAGCAATCGAGGTTGCCCGCGCCAAGGAAGCGGCGCCGGACACGGTGGCGCTTAGCCTGCCGGGCTCGCCCGCTGCGCAGGAGCCGGTTGCTCCCCCGCCT
>CAWJLI010000096.1:0-61464 GCA_963843095.1 Bryobacterales bacterium | reverse complement strand
GATGGCCTGGCCGATCGGGATCCGCACGATGCCGTGCTCGCGATCCACCCAGCCGTAGCTCACCAAGATCTGGCTCTCGGCCTCGCGCTGCGCCGCCAGGTCCTGCGTTTCGGTGACTTCCAACTGCGGCGCCGGCGGCAGGTGGCGGGCGTCCAACGCCAGGGACTGAGTGGCGCGGGGCAGCACTCCACCATACTTGCCTTCAAAATAGCGGAACATCGCGAACACCAAGCCAAACGATGCGATGCACATCAACAGCAGCGCGATGGCGAATTTGCTCAGCGCCCACACGTCGGCGTCGGTGCGCTCGTGGCGCTGCTCGGGGCGGCTCAGATCGACAGGCGCGTCCGGTTCGGCGTGTTGTGCGTGCTTATTCTCGGCCATGTTCCAAAGCCTCACTCAGATGCGGATCGTGGAGCGGCAGCAGCGGCCGTTTTTCCAGTTGGCTGAGAAAGTACGCCAGCCAGATGCCGCCCAGCCCGACCACGGCGGTGAAGTCCATCCAGCTCAGGCCGAAGGAGCCCTTCAGAAAATCCGGCGCCACTTGCCAGTAAATGTCGATCACGCGCATCAGCAGAACGAACAGCGCGATGTTGCGCAGCAGCTTGAAATTGCGCTTCAAGTCGCGCGACAGCAACAGGGCGAACGGCAGGGCAAAGTGGCCGATCACGATTAAGAGGCCCACCCACTGCCAGCCGCCATGCAGCCGCACCAGGTACCAGGGGATTTCCTCCGGCAGGTTGCCGGCCCAGATGATGAGGAACTGCGAAAACGAAAAATATGCCCACAGCATCACCAGGGCGAACATCAGCTTGCCCAGGTCGTGCAAATGGCGCGGAGTGACCACATCCGCCATTGGCTTGCGGGCGGCCAGGAACACGACCACGGCAATCAGGAAGGCCATCGCGGAAAGCGCCTGCCCGGCAATCATGAGCAGACCGTACATCGTGGAGTACCAGCGTGGGTCGATCGAAAGAACCCAGTCGGTCGCCATGAAGGTGACGGCCAGACCATAGAAGATCAGGCCCGGTCCGGCCAGCGCGCCCATTTTGCGGCGCGGTGTCTGGCCGCCTTCACGGTCTTCAATGGCCGACCACCGATTCATAAACCAGGAGAGGAAGCACCAGCCGCCCAGGTAAATCAGCGCTCGGATGGTAAAGAACGGAACGTTGAGATACGGCTGCTTGTGTCGCAGGAACTCATCGGCCATTACTAAGTTTGGGTGCGACCACGGGTAAAGGTTGCGGATGCCAATGAAGATAGGGATGAACAGCAGCAGCACCAGCGGCAGCGTCCGTGCCGCGGCTTCGGCCGGGCGGCGTATGATGACGCCCCAGGCGCCGCCGGTGAGATACTGCACCATCAACCAGGCCAGGCTGCCCGCGGCGAGGCCAACCACAAGAAGATAAGACCAAAGCCAGGAACGATAGAACTGATTGGGAGACACCAGGAACAAGCCCGCCACCGTGGCCAGCAGGCCGGCGGCGCCAAAAACCGCGAAGCGCATGCGCCACTGCCGCATGGTGTCGCGCAGTTCGTCCGTGACTTGGAAATCGGTTGCCTGCGCGATCACTGTCCGCCCTCCTGGCTGAGCCGCGCCTTAGCGTCGGCCGGAATGTCATTGATGGAAGCGTTCTGGCTGAGTTGCAGCGCGCGGATATAAGCCACGACGGCCCAGCGGTCGCGGGGCTGAATTTGAGCCGTATAGTCGGGCATGGCGCCGAATCCGTTCGTGATGACGTCGTAGAAGTAGCCAGCCGGTGCCTGGCGCAACCGGTCGATGTGATAAGAAGGCGGATGACGAAAGCCGCGGCGCACGATCCGGCCGTTGCCCGTGCCCAGAGAATCGTGGCAAGGCGTGCAGTAAATGTTGAAGCGCTCCTGGCCGCGCTCGATGACTTCCTTGGTAACTGGAAAAGGAAACTCAGCGACGAACTTACCGTCCGGCCCTTTGGCGGTGTAGTAGCCGGCATCGTCATCCAGGTGGCCACGCGCCACGGTGCCTTCGATCAGCGGGCGCGCGGAACGGCCGTCGGCGAAGAAATCGGTGGGGCGCAGCGGAATGTATTTGGGCTGATCGTGCATGTCCTGCCGGCACGCCACCGTGGCAGCCGTTGCCAGCAGCACAAAACCGACGAGGAGTTTAGTGCGCAACTTCGGACACCTCCCTGGGCTCCAGGGTTCCCAGAAACTCGCTGGTCCTGGCCGAATCGAACAGAGGGTCGTCGGCCTCGATGCACAGGAAAAACCGGTTGCGGCTGGCGGCGCTGAATCGCGGCACGTTGAATACCGGATGATACGGCATGGGCAGCCCGCACAACGCCATCATGCCCAACACCGCCGATAGCGAGGCGAACAGAATCGTCAGCTCGAAGGTGATGATGATGAACGAAGGCCAACTGTTGAGCGGCCGCCCGGCGATGTTGATCGGGAAATATACGACCGCAATCCAATATTGCAGGAAGAAGCCGGTGAGGCCGCCGATAATTCCGCCGGCCAGCACAATCAGCGGCAGCTTGTTCTTGTGCAGGTGCAGCGCTTCGGTCAGTTCCTCGATGGGAAACGGAGAGTAGGCGTCCAGCTTGCGGTAACCCTTGGCGCGGGCCGCGCGCGCGGCGCTCACCAGCGCCGATGGGCTGTCGAACTCGGCCATCACTCCGTAGATGCCTTGCCCGCTCAACTCTTCGCCTCCTTGCTAACTTTGGCCTGCGGCAGCAGGGAGCGCACTTCAAAGATGGAAATCATCGGCAGCGCGCGCACAAACAGGAAGAACAGGAACAGGAACAGGCCGATGGTGCCGAAATACGTCGCCCAATCCCAGCGCGTGGCGTGGAAGATCCCCCACGAGGAAGGCAGGAAATCCTGCGCCAGGCTGCTGACGATGATCATGAACCGCTCCAGCCACATGCCGACCAGCACCACGATTGATGAAATGAACAGCAACACCGGGCTGCTGCGCACGCGCTTGAACCAGAGGAACTGCGGTGCCACGATGTTACACGCAACTAGCGTCCAGTATTGGAGAGCGTACGGCCCCGTCATGCGGTGCCAGAAAGCGGCCTGTTCGTAAGTGTTCCCGCCGTACCATGCGCCGAATAACTCCAGCATGTACGCGTAAGCCACGATCCAGCCGGTGGCCAGCATGATCTTGCCGCAGTTATCCAGGTGCTTATCCGTGATCAGACCCTGCAAGCCGTAAACCGAGCGCAGTGGAATCGCCAGCGCCAGCACCATCGCGAAGCCGGAGTAAATGGCGCCGGCCACGAAGTAAGGCGGAAAGAATGTGCTGTGCCAGCCAGGCACGATGGCGATGGTGAAGTCGAAGCTCACCACCGTATGCACCGAGAGCACCAGCGGCGTGGCCAGGCCAGCCAGAAGCAGGGAAGCGGTTTCGTAGACGCTCCAGTGGCGCGCCGAACCGCGCCATCCCATCGCCAGGATGCCGTAAATGGCGCGGCCGATCGGATTCCTGGTGCGGTCGCGCAGCGTCCCCAGGTCGGGCATCAGGCCGACGAACCAGAACAACAGGGACACCGTGGCATAGGTCGAAACCGCGAACACATCCCACACCAGTGGGCTGCGGAACTGCGGCTCGATGCCCATGGTGTTGGGATACGGCATCATCCAATAGAACAGCCACGGGCGGCCCATGTGCAGCAGCGGAAACATGCCGGCGCAGGCCACTGCAAACAGCGTCATGGCCTCAGCAAACCGGTTGATGGAGTTCCGCCAGCGCTGGTTGAGCAGCAGCAGAATCGCGGAAATCAGCGTGCCCGCGTGGCCGATTCCGATCCACCAGACGAAATTGGTGATGGCGAAGCCCCACATTACCGGCGTGCGAATGCCCCAGATGCCCGTGCCCTTGGCCAGCAGGACGGTCACCGCCAGCAGGAAAAGCATCAGCAGCGAGCCGCCGAAACCGAAGGCCGCGAACCAGAACAGCGGCGTCTTCCGGGTCAGCACCACGCTCGAAATCTGATCGGTGATGGTGCTGAACGTGTAGCCCGGAGCGATGATTTCGCCCGGCGCGGGCTTTTCGACTACGATCTGTTGGTCGTCTGCCATCGCGATGCCTAGTCCTCAATCTCCGGGTTGGGGTTGCGCAGCGCCGCCAGGTAAGTGGTGCGCGGCCGCGTGTTCAGGTCGGCCAGCATGCCGTAATTCCGCTGCTCGGCTTTCATTTTCGATACCCGGCTGTTGGGGTCGTTGATGTCGCCGAAGACGATCGCCTCGGCCGGGCAGGTGGCCTGGCAGGCGGTCTGGATCTCGCCGTCCTTCACCTTGCGGTTCTGCTTTTCGGCGTCGATCTTGGCCGCGTTGATCCGCTGCACGCAATAAGTGCATTTTTCCATTACGCCGCGGCTGCGCACGGTCACATCCGGGTTGCGCAATAACTTGAGGCTGGGAGTTTCGAAATCCGAAAACAGGTAGAAATTGAATCGCCGCACTTTGTAGGGGCAGTTGTTCCCGCAGTAGCGCGTCCCCACGCAGCGGTTGTACACCATGTCGTTGAGCCCTTCGGCGCTGTGCGTGGTGGCTTGCACCGGGCACACCAATTCGCATGGGGCGTTCTCGCACTGCTGGCAGGGCACCGGCTGGTTGTACACCGTGGGATCGTTCACCGGCCCGCTGTAATAGGAATCCACACGCAGCCAGTGCATGGCGCGTCCGCGCCGCACCTGGTCCTTGCCCACCACCGCGATATTGTTTTCCGCCTGGCATGCCACCACGCACGCGCTGCATCCGGTGCAGGCGTTCAGGTCGATAGCCATGCCCCAGGCGTGGCCGGGGTAACTCCATCCGGGATAAATCGTCAGCGAGGCGGGTGGATCTTCCGCGCCTTCGTGCACCGATGCGGGGTTCTTCAGATAGTCCGCAAGATCTCCGGCGCGGACGATGTGCCGTTTGGGATCGAGCGCGTGTTCGTTCTGCGTGGTGGCCAGCAGGTAGCTTCCGTCGGTTTGCTTGGCCGCGAGGCCGGTATCGTTCCACAGCGCTTTGGCGGTGCGCAGACCGTAAGGGTTGAAGCCGGCGCCGGTACCGGCGCGGCCGGCCTTGGTGCGGCCATAACCCAGGTGAACCGTGACGGAGCCATCCGCGCAGCCCGGCTGCGCCCATACTGGCGCGCGCAGTGTGCGGCCCTGGTAAGTGAGTTCCACCATCGGCACGCCGTCGAAACCGGGGGCCAGCGTTTCTTTAAGCACACCCAACTGGTGGGCCGTCGCCGGGCTCATGATGGCGGCGTTGTCCCAGGTGATCTTGGTGATCGGCTTGGGCAGTTCCTGCAACCAGCCGAGGTTGGCGAAGCGCCCATCGTAAATCGTCGGGTCGGGACGGAAAACGATTTCCAGCTTGCCTTCCAGCCGGTATTTGTGCGCCGGCGTGGCCAGAGCCGCGCCGTTGATGGCGGGCGTCCTGGCGGGCAGCGCCGAGCCTGCTACCACGCCATCGTGTACCGCGCGCCGCCACCAGGATTCGAAATCGGCGCCCGTGTGCTGCGCCGCCCAGTAACCCTTGACGATTTCATACCCGCCCAACTCCGGCGCGTCCAGGAACATCTGCAACACCTGATACGCCGACCGGCCATCATAGAGCGGCTGGATAAGCGGCTGCTGAATGGTGACCGAGCCATCGAAAGCGCGCGCGTCGCCCCAGCTTTCCAGATAATGCGTTTCCGGCAAATGCCACTGGCAGATTTCCGAAGTCTCGTCCTCGTAAAGGCTCAAATGCGCGCGCACGCGGGCCTTTTGCATGCGGTCCGCCAGGCCCAGTTCCACCGGCGCGTTGAAGACCGGGTTTCCACCCAGAATCAGCAACAGGTCCACCGCGCCCGAATCCAGATCGCTGACCAGGTCCTCGAGCGAGGCCAACTGGTCCACCGGGCTGGCTTCGATGGAATCGGTGGAGAAAACCGTTTTCCCCACGTTGCCGAGTTTCGCGTTCATCACGTGGGCCAGGGCGTGGACGATGGGCGGCTGGAACTCGCCGGCCACCACCAGGCTGGCGCCCTGATTGTGCATCAGGTCCTTGACAATGCCGCCCATCCATTTATTGATGTCGCCGTTGTCGCTCTGCTTCGGGCCTTGCGCAACACCCAGACCGGCGGCCAGCAGCCACGCGAATTCTTCCACGTCGCCGGCGCGCAGCGGCAATCGGTGATCCGCTTTGCTGCCGGTGGGGGTTGGCATCGGCTCCACCACGTAGAGCCGGTTCATACGGGTGTTGCCGCCTTCCACGCGCCGCCGCGCCGCGAACTGGCGCGCGTAGCGCAGGCTGGCCTCGCCGGACGCCAGGAAGTCGGAATCCAGCGAGACGATCACGTTGGCGTTCGAAAGGTTGTAATAGGTGTGGACGGGTTGGCCGAATGCCAGCATGGCGCCGGTGCGCGCGCTGTGCGGCCCGGCCGGTTCCCACTGGTGCCACTTGGAAGCGGGAAACAGTTTCTTAATCGTCGCGAGCTGGTCCGCCATCGCCGGCGACGTCACCGTTTCCGTGAGGATGCGAATGCCCGCCCCGCCGCTCGCGCGCTGTTGCGCCAGCAGGCCGCGAAGCATGCCCAGGAAATCCGCCCAGGAGCGGATCTCGCCGCCTTCGGATGCCGTCGCGGCGCGGTCCGGATCGTATAGCTGCAGCACGGATGCCTGCGCGAACGCATCGCAGAGCGCCCAGCGTAGCCGGGTGCTCCGGATTGCCTTCCACCTTGGTGGGCCGGCCTTCGTGGCTCTCCACCAGAACGCCGTTGGCCACGCCGCCCAGCGTGGTCGCGGTCGAGTAGAACAGCGGCTTGCCGGGAATCAGGTCTTCCGGCTGCCGCACGTAGGGCATGATGTGCTCGGTGGGCTGGCGTGTGCACGCGGTCAGCCCGGCCAGCGCCAGCGAGGCGCCCATCATCTTCAGGAAGTTGCGGCGCCCTTCGACGCCGTTTTCATCGTCGCTCCAGCCAATGGCCTGGCGGGGAAACTCGCGCTCGAGCAAATCCTCGAATTCGGGCGTGGCGGCCAGGTCTTCCAGGTTGCGCCAGAACTCGCGCCCGCGCTTCCCCTCCAGACGCGCCCGCGCGCCGGCCAGATCTAGGTGTTTTGGTGAGTCGCTCATCGGTGGCAAGTGGAACAGCTCGTCAACACGCGCGCATCTTGTATGTGATTCTCATTCATCAGCCGGCGCCCGATTTCCTCCTGGTCGCCGGACGGCTGATAGCCCATGGTGGTGATGAACGCCTGCGGCCGCAGCACCTTCTCCGGATGGCGGTGGCAGTCCAGGCACCAATCCATTTGCAGCGAAGCGTGCTGCCACATCAGCGGCATCTTGTCCACCCTGCCGTGGCAGCTTTCGCAGCCCACGCCCTTAGCGACGTGGATGCTGTGGTTGAAGTAGACGAAATCCGGCAGGTCGTGGACCCGCGTCCAGCGGATCGATTGGCCCGTGCGGAAACTGGCGCGCACCGGTTCCAGCATCGGGCTCGTGCTCCAGATCTGGGAGTGGCAATTCATGCAGGTCTTGGTTGGCGGCACGTTGGCGAAACTGGAGCTTTCGACCGACGTGTGACAATACCGGCAGTCCAATCCCAGCCCGCCGACGTGATGCGCGTGGCTGAACGGAATCGGCTGCTCGCGCGCCGCGAAGGCGCGCGTATTGTACGCACTGCGGTTCAAAGCGTCGAAAGCCCAGCCCGCAAATACCAGGGCGAAGATCGCGCCGTAGACCGACGTGCGCGCGATCGCATTCGCGCTCTTGTGGAAAATCTGGGCCATGCCGCGCTACCTTCGCCCCGCTTCCATTTTCACTATGTTGTTAGTCTGCATACAGGAAGACAGCACCCTCGCATCCCGGCTTTTTCAAGTCCCGGTGGCCCCAGACTCAACCCTCTTAACAGATGCAAAACTTGTTACGAAGTTCCAAGCTAATCGCGTCACCACACGGTTTCGTTAACTCCGCGCGTAGAGAAACACGGCATTCTCCTGACGGCTCCCGCCATCGCCAGTGCAAACGGCAAACTGCGCCACCTGCTTGGCCTCACCTGATGGCTTATTCCACAACGAAGCGCCCGCGTATTCCCCGTCCTTGCGCAGCGCATAGAATTTCAGGTCGATGGCTTCGAGCCGCTTCCGATCATGGTCGAAGTTGCGGGCCACCCGTTCCAGCGCGTCCAGCACTGCCTCTTTGGGTGCCATCCCATGCCGCATGTTTTCGACGACGGTGTGCGCCCCGCAAACTCTGAGATTCTCTTCTCCACGCCCTGTGGAGCCGGCGCCGCCGACATCCTGATCCAGCCACAAGCCGCCGCCGACGATGGGCGAATCGCCCACCCGGCCGGCGATCTTCCACGCCAGGCCGCTGGTGGTGGTAACCGCCGACATTTCGCCCTTTTCATTGAGCGCGATGCAGTTGATGGTGCCATGCGGCGGGTGGTATGCGTTCTCGATGGCTTCGAGCAGCAGTTCGTCGCTGGCCCAGGGGAACTCCCTCTTCAGTTCCTCCAGGCGGGCCGTCTTCTGCGGTTCGGGTGGCGCATCCAGGCCGGGGCCCCAGTTGCTGTGACCGTCGCGATCGCGCAGCGATCTCTTCCAAACCAGCCATTGCAGCCGCGATTCCTCGGTCAGCAGGTTCTCTTCCTGCAAGCCCTCGGCTTTGGCGAATTTGAGTGCACCGGCGCCGACCAGCATCATGTGGTCGGTATCTTCCATCACGCGTTTCGCCACCCTGGAAGGAGTCTTGATGCCCTCGAGCGCGCCCACCGCGCCCATACGGCGGCTGGGGCCATGCACCACGCTCGCGTCGAGCTGCACCACACCGTCCTCGTTGGGTAGTCCGCCGTAGCCCACGCTGGTGTCGCGCGGGTCGAGTTCCACGATGTTAACGCCGGCCACTACCGCGTCCAGCGTATCCCTTCCGGCCCTGATCAGTTCCATCGCCCTGGCGCAGCAGTTGACGCCGCCGTTGAAACGGTTGGCGCTCGAAATCACCACCGCGGGCGGACCCGGCTTCGCCGAGACCATACGCATCACGGGCAACGCGGCGGCGCCCAGCATCACCGATCTTCGGCTCCAGCTAAGTTTGCTCATCAGCGTGTTTTCTTCTCGATGCGAGCCCGCAAACAGCCGCGGCCCGCCTAGCCTTTGAGAAGGATTTACATTATGCCACAGCCGAAGCGGGATGGCGTACTCCGGTTTCAGCCGGTGTTTCCGTCCTGCTAAACTGGCAGCCATGAGGTATCTCGCGGCTGCGTCATTGTTATTGCTTGTCTGTGGCATGGCACTGGCCCAGAAAAAGCACGACGTGGAGATCCTGGAAGCCAAGGCCCGGCGAGTCGAAGAAGGGCGGCTTTCGATAGACGGCCGGGTCCGCGCTGGAAAGCCCCTCAAGGGTCTGACCCTGACCTTTGATTTCCTGACCTCCGACGGACAACTGCTGAGCAGCCAGAGAGCCGCCGTGGAGGATGACTCGATCGACCGCGGCGACGAGTCGTCATTTCACGCCGAAACCGAGAATCCCCCCGGCTCGGTTCGCTTCAAGATCCGGGCGTTCGATGGCGACGGCCGGCAACTGCGGGTGGGCAACGACGGGCCGTTTGTGATCGATTGAACACCGCCTCCGGCGCTTGCGCGGGGCATCCCCGGTTATTAGCCCTTCACAACTGTTGCTTATAGAAGTACTATAGTTAGCAAAGGGGGGGCTATGGGACCGTTGTCACGAGTCGCCATTGCGCCGTATCAGGACGAGCACCTGGCGGTGGATTTTGAACATCGGGCTGTCGCGCTGGATTCCCATCCGGTCGGCCTGACGCGGAAGGAATATGCCTTGCTGGCGCTGCTGGTGAGCAATGCCAGCGAAATCGTTCCTCGGCACGCGTTGTTATGGGAAATCTGGGGCTACGGAGCCGGCATCCGCACGCGAACGCTGGACGTTCACGTGCGCCGCGTACGCAAGAAATTGGGCGCGTACGCCGACCAGTACATCGAGACCATCTTCGGCATCGGCTACCGCTTCCAACCGTTCCGCATCATTCGGCCTCGGCAGGAGAGCGCGCAGGATCCGGTGGCCGGGGTTGCGTGAGAAAGCCGCGTGAGAAAGCTGCGTGAGAAGCCGATGATGAACCGAGTTGCGTTGCTGGCCGCTTTGGCTGCCTCCAGCCTGGCGGCACAGGATTGGGCGATCGCGAAGCTCGCCAAAAGCCCGCGCCACCAGGAATGGGTCACGGTGAAGCACGACGGCCGATCCGTCGAGACCTTTGTGGTGTATCCGGAATCCGCCGCCAAGACGCCGGTGGTGGTCATCATCCACGAGATCTTCGGGATGACCGATTGGGTGCAGGATCTGGCCGACCAGGTGGCCGAGGCCGGCTACATCGCGGTGGCGCCCGACCTGCTCTCCGGCATGGCTCCCAACGGCGGCCGCACCAAGGATTTTGCGCCCAACACGGTGATGGAAGCCGTCGGCCATCTCAGCCCGGACCAGATCACCGCCGATTTGAACGCGGTCGCCGATTACGGCCTCAAACTGCCGGCGGCCAACGGCAAGCTGTTCGTGGCGGGCTTCTGTTGGGGCGGCGGGCAAACCTTCCGCTTCTCGACCAACCGTGCGGACCTGAAGGGCGCGTTCGTGTTCTACGGTCCGCCGCCCGCGGCCGATGCCATGGCGCGCATCCAGGCGCCGGTCTACGGTTTCTACGCCGGCAACGACGCCCGGATCAACGCCACTCTCCCCACCGCTAAGGAGCAAATGGCCGCCGCGCACAAGCAATACGATCCGGTGGTCTACGATGGCGCCGGCCACGGCTTCATGCGCGCCGGCGAAGACCCCGCTGGCAACGAAGGCAACCAGAAGGCCCGCGCCGCCGCGTGGGTAAGGTGGAAGCAGTTGCTGACGGAGCGGTCGGAATAGGGCCCCCGGCTCTGCCTCGTGCTTCCCGCCTTCGGTAACGCCGGCGGTCTTTGCCGCCGGTTCCTTTCGCCGCTCGGCGCTTGACGGCCGCTCTCGGGAGGCCCAGCCAAACCGCACTAAAAAGCACCGGCGGCAGAGACCGCCGGCGTTACCGGATCAGTATCGCGCCGCGGCTTTAGCGCCGGTCACCTGCTATCCCAAACAATCTTGCGCTAGCCCGGTCAACGGTTTCGGCGAAAACTCGCGGCCGCGGGCGCTGGCCTTCCGGGTTGGGTGCGCCATCCTGAAAGTGGGATTCGGCTAGAGTCCAGCCGAAATCGGGAGCTAATCTCTTTGCTTCCGACAGAATTTGGTTGGATTCCAGCCGCATCCCACTGGAGCGCACGTGAAAAATGACCAAACCGATACACCCTTGGCAGTCTCAGCCCTCAATCTGGGCCAGTGGCTGGGCCGCCGGGAGGCCTTCGGCGCGATGGCCGGACGCTGTTCCGCCGCCGAAATTGAATGCGTTCGCCGCATTCGCAACGAAAGGCTTTATCGCGGCCGAGCTCGCACCTGGCGTGAGTTTTGCGTGAAATATCTGGGCGCTAATCGGAGTAGCGTTGAAGCCAACATCCGGCTGTTCGACGAACTGGGGGCCGCCTATTTCCACGTCGCGCAACTGGCGCATATCACGCCCGCCGAGTACCGCGAGATCGCGCCGCGGATCGCGGCCGATGGGCTCGACGCCGGCGGCGAAACCATTCCGCTGGTGCCGGAGAACCGCGCGGCGATCGCCGCCGTCATCGGCGAGGTACGCCGCAAAGCCAGAAAGGCGCCGCATCCGCCCAAGCCGGCCGGCTTCGAGGCCGCGCTCGAACATTGCCAGGCCGCCGCTTCTCTCCTCGAAACCCTCTTCAGCCCGCCGGCTTTCGACCGCCAGCTCGTGATGGTAGCCGTCCTGCACCGCGTGCGCGATGCCGCCGCCCGCCTGGGAATCCTAGGCCCCGAAGCGCAGTCGCTGCGATAGCGCGCGGCCGCGCATCAGTGTTCCCGTTCCAGCGAGAGCCGTCAGACGATAGACCGTTTGCGGAGCCGCTGCCACAGGCCGGCGCCCGCAAGTCCGAGCAGTATCGGACAGGTGACGGGCTCGGGTGTCGAGGTGATGTCAAAGGCGCCAAGGGTGGACCCTGCGCCGTTGCTGTTCCACGTGGTGCCCCCGTCGGAAGAATAGAGTCCAAGGCCGGTTACACCCTGGCTGTTCCCGTTCCAGACGGTTTCACTGCTGTCGGACAAGCTCAATGGGCCAATAACCATGAAGTACTGCTGACCGCCGGTTAGGGTAACCCCCGCGATGCCAGTGATGGAAGTCAGGGCGCAGCAGAAGCTGTCTTCCGCGCCGGCCGACAGAC
This sequence comes from Bryobacterales bacterium, assembly GCA_963843095.1. Taxonomy (GTDB): domain Bacteria; phylum Acidobacteriota; class Terriglobia; order Bryobacterales; family Bryobacteraceae; genus Bog-375. The sequence goes on along the minus strand of CAWJLI010000096.1, from coordinate 49,192 downwards.
TCCAGTAAGCGCCCGCCACCTGCGCTCCGGGGAGGCCGCCGCTGTCTGTCCATATGCTGGCGTAGAAGGTGTGGAGGCCGAACGTCTCGCTCACGGCGAGATCAATACCGGTCACTGGAAGGGTGCCGCTGCCGGAAACGGTGAATAGATCTGCGAGAGTATTGCTGGTGCCGTCGACTCCCGCCCCGAGCACAAAGTATCCACTGCTGGCTGAGTACACGCTGCCCGCCGGCCCTAAATCGCTGAACAATGTGCTGCCTCTCATCGCCGGAGGGCAGCAGATGCAAATGGCGAACGCCACTATGAAGAGCGGGTAAAACCGTTTTTCTTTCAACTTGTTACTCCCGTGTCAGTTTGAACTGGGATCCCGGGCGCCTGAGTCGCAATCGGGCGCGAAAGCACCAGATCCATAACCTACAGCGGGGTCCCGGATGCCACAAGCGCGGAAATGCGCAAGATGCGCAAACGCTGCCTTCTGTGGTGTTTTGCTATGCTAAGTACTCTCCCACCCTGACCTGGCTCCGTCATGTCAACGCCCACCAGTCCCGACGCTGAACTGAGCGGCTGGAAAGAGATCGCCGGTTACCTCGGCGTCAGCATCCGAACCGCGCAGGCCTTTGAACAGCAGCACGCGTTGCCCATCCACCGGATGCCGGGCACCAAAGGGAGGGTCTGGACCACCGCGGCTGAATTGGCCGAGTGGAAGCGTGCAAGTAATGTGTCAATGGCACACAGGGCCGGTGACGAACTGGATACCAGAGCAGCCGGCGACGATACGGGCGGCTCACACCCGCCGAGCGGCGGCGCGGTGGGACTGCAACAAGCCGCGGGTTATCCTGCCTCCCGGATCGGCCGCAGAAGCTTACTTCGGTATGGCGTCGTTGCCGGTGGTGCGCTGGGCCTGGCCGGAATGGGCAGCGGTCTTGCCAGGCTTCGCTTCAAAGAGAATGCGCCGGTGGCTGGCCTGCGCGTCGAGGGGTCAACGGTTATCGCCGTGGCGCGTGACGGCGGTGAACTATGGCGACATACCTTTGAGGACGGGCTGGCCGATAGTTATCCAACTACGGAGCTCAGCGGGCCTCCCGATTGCCTGATCGCGGATGTTGACGGTGACGGCCGGGACGAAGTGCTGTTTCGACGCGCCGCCGCAACCTGCTCGAATTGCCGGCGACTGGCATGTTTTGACGCTTTCGGTAAAGTAATGTGGGAGTTCGTGCCGGGCAAAACAGTCACCGACGACATTGGACGCGATTTCACACGTCCTTACTACGTTCTGCAGTTCCGGGCCGTGCATGGCCGCCCTCCCGCACTCCCCCGCGTCGTCGTCAACAGTGTCCACTATTTGAGCTTTCCGACCCAGGTCGCGGTGCTGGACGGCAGAACGGGCAGGTTGCTGAGCGAATACTGGCATCGCGGCCACCTGAAGCAAATCGCCGTAGCCGACCTGGATGGCGATGGCGAGCCCGAGATTCTGCTCGCAGGCGTGAATGACGCCGTCGATCGCAAGCAGGCCACATTGGTCGTGTTCGACCACCGGAACGTCCGCGGCGCTTCCTGCAACACCAAAGGCGAGCCACACTTCCAGGGAATGAGCCGCGGCACGGAAAAGAAGATCGTCTTCTTTCCGCGAACTCCGGCCAGCGCCGATCAGGAATTCAACCTCGCTGGTTCCTTAGGGGTCCGGTCTGAGCGGATTCTCGTCACGGTTTCGGAGGGCACTAACGAATCGGCCCCACCGGTGGCCTACGAGTTCGACTATTCCTTGCATGTCACCAATACTCTGCTCACGGCCGAGTTGGTGCACCGCTATCGCGAGCTGCAGCAAGCCGGCAAATTGCCCAAGGCGCCATTGGACCTGCTGGCTATTGAGAAGGCCCTCGGTAATGCAGTAGAAGTGATCTCCCGTAAGGGCTGAGCCGACTCGGTCCACCGGTCGCCAGCCCAACCCGTAAGGCGCCTGGGTGTTTTCATCGAATCCCGCCCCTTGATTGACAGCCCTACCTCTCGCTGTTAGCCTGAATTTGCATGTCTCAGGCTTCGCCCCTGCGCCGTACAGCGCTGAACTCTGTCCATCGCGCGCTGGGCGCCAAAATGGTCGATTTCGGCGGTTGGGATATGCCCGTTCAGTACTCCGGGATCCTCGCGGAGCACATGGCGGTGCGCAAGTCCGTGGGCGTGTTCGACGTCAGCCACATGGGCGAAATCGAGATCCGCGGGCCGCAAGCCGCTCCACTGACCGAATTCGTCACCACCAATGCCGTGCACAAGCTGCAGACCGGCCAGGCGCACTATACCGGGCTGCTCTACGAGCACGGCGGGTTCGTGGACGATATCCTGGTGCACAGAGTGGCGGCCGACAGTTTCTTCCTCTGCGTCAACGCCTCCAACCAGGAGAAGGATTTCGAGCACATCCGCGCGCACAACCACCTCGACGCCACGGTCGAGCTATCGAGCGACCGCTACACCCAGATCGCCATCCAGGGCCCGCAGGCTCGCGCCACGCTCGAAAAACTGACGCCGGTCGATTTGAGCAGGATCAAATACTATTGGTTCACCGATGGCGAAGTGGCGGGCGTGCCTGCCCGCATCGCTCACACCGGTTACACCGGCGAAGACGGCTTCGAAATCTACATCCCGCCCGGCGAATCGGAACGCATCTGGGCGCTGGTGCTGGAAGCGGGCGCGGAGTTCGGTATCCAGCCCTGCGGCCTGGGCGCGCGCAACACGCTGCGGTTGGAAGCTAAGATGGTGCTCTACGGGCACGAGATCGACGCCTCCATTTCGCCTCTGGAAGCCGACCTTGCCTGGATCGTCAAGCTCGACAAAGGCGAATTCGTGGGCCGCGAGGCGTTGCTGCGCCAGAAAGAGGCCGGCATCCGGCGCAAGCTCACCGGATTTGAAATGATTGGCCGGCCGATTGCCCGCGACGGGTACGAGGTGCAAGTGAATGGCGTTGCCGCCGGGTGGGTCACCAGCGGCTCGCCCGCGCCGGCTTTGAACAAGAACATCGGACTGTGCTATCTGCCCGTGGAATTGGCGCGGCCAGGGCTGGCCCTCCAAGTCATCGTGCGCGGCCAGCCCGCCGATGCGATGACCGTCGAAACCCCGTTTTACAAGCGAGCGAAATGACCATGTATCCAGAAAACTTCCGGTACACGAAGGAACACGAGTGGGTCCTGGTGGAAGGCGGCATCGGCACCATCGGGATCACCGATCACGCCCAGCAGGAACTCGGCGACATCGTTTATGTAGACCTGCCCAAGCCCGGCACGCGCGTGGAGCAGGGCAGGTCGCTGGGTTCGGTGGAATCCGTCAAGGCGGTTTCCGACATTTACTCGCCCGTCTCGGGCGAAGTGGCCGAGATCAACCCGGCGCTGGCCGACGCGCCCGAAAAACTCAACGAGGATCCGCACGGCGCTGCCTGGCTGGTGAAGATCCGGCTGAGCGCGCCCGGCGAATTGCCGGAACTGATGACGGCCGCCGATTATCAAGAACTACATAGGAGCCGAAAAATAGTTGCGCTACCTGCCGAAATCAGAATCCGAACGCCGCCAGATGCTGGATGCTTGCGGGGTCGAGTCGGCCGAGGACCTGTTTGCCCACTTGCCGGAGGCGGTGCGATTGCGCCGCCCGCTGGACCTGGCGCCGGGCATCTCCGAATACGAGATCGTCGACTATTTCCGTGAGCGGGCCGCGGAAAACGCCAACGGCTATGCATCGTTCCTCGGCGCCGGCGTGTACCGCCATTACCGGCCGGTGCTGGTGGATACGGTGGTTTCCCGCGGCGAGTTCCTGACGTCCTACACGCCCTACCAGGCCGAAATCTCACAGGGCACCCTCACCACCATTTTTGAATTTCAGACCATGATCTGCCAGCTCACCGGCATGGACGTGGCCAACGCTTCGATGTACGATGGCTCGACCGCGATGCCGGAAGCGGCCATGATGGCGGCGCGCATCACCGGCAGGCGCCGCGCGCTGGCCGCGCGGAGCGTGCACCCGGAGTATCGCGAAGTGCTCCGCACGTATGCGCGGCACCAGGGGATGCCGGTCGAAGAGTTCGGTTATGTGAAGGATTCGGGCGCGATCGACCTGGAGGATCTGGAGCGCAAGATCGACGGCGAGACCGCCGCGGTGATCGTTCAATCGCCCAACTTCTTCGGCGTGATCGACGACGTGAACGCGGCGGCGGAGATCGCCCACCAGCACGGCGCGCTGCTGGTCGTGGTATTCACCGAAGCCGTTTCGCTGGGGATTCTGGAGCCGCCGGCCGACGCCGATATCGTGGCCGGCGAGCTGCAATCCTTCGCCATTTCGCCGAGCTACGGCGGTCCCTACGCCGGCATCATCGCCACGCGGGAGAAGTTCGTCCGCCAGATGCCGGGCAGGCTGGTGGGCCAGACCGTGGACACGCACGGCAACCGCGCTTTCTGCCTGACTCTTTCCACGCGCGAGCAGCACATCCGCCGCGAGAAAGCCACTTCCAACATCTGCACCAACCAGGCGCTCATCGCACTGATGGCCACCGTCTTCATGACCGTTTACGGGAAAGTGGGCTTGCGCGAGCTGGCTTTGCAGAACGCGGCCAAGGCGCACTATCTGGCCGGAAAGATGAATGCCGCCTTCAGCGGGAAATTCTTCAATGAATTCGTGGTCCGGTGCGGGAATCCGGAAGCGGTCAACAAGGCGCTGCTCAAGCAGAAGATCATCGGCGGCCTGCCCCTGGGCCGCTTTTATCCGGAGACTGGCCGATTCGATGCTGGTCTGCGCCACCGAAATGACGCGCCGCGCCGAAATGGATGAGTTGAGCGATGCGTTGCGCGCGCCGGCCGCCGCGGAGGTGCTGGCGTGATCCGGAAAGTCCGCAGTCACCCGTCGCAAAACGAAGCTCTGTTGTTCGAGCGCAGCTCGCCCGGTAAACGCGCCTGGCAGCTTCCCGAGCTGGACGTGCCCGCCGTGGATGCGGCCGAGGCGCTGGGCGCCGGCAACGTGCGCGCCGAAATCCCCGGCTTTCCCGAAGTGAGCGAGGTGGAAGCCATCCGCCACTTCACGCGCCTTTCCACCTGGAACTACGCCATCGATCACGGCATGTATCCGCTGGGTTCCTGCACCATGAAATACAACCCGCGCATCAACGAGCTGGTGGCGCGCATCGAGGGGCTGGCCTGGGCGCATCCTTATCAGCCCGAGCCGCTGGCGCAGGGCGCCATGGAAGTGATGGCACGTCTGGAAGCGGCGCTTGCCGAAATCACCGGGATGGACGCGGTGACGCTGCAACCGTCGGCCGGCGCGCAGGGCGAACTGACCGGCATCCTGCTGATTCGTGCGCTGCTCGAACAGCGCGGCAACCCGCGCCAGAAAATCCTGATTCCCGATTCCGCTCACGGCACCAATCCAGCCACCGCGGCGATTGCCGGGTATGTGGTCGAAAACGTGAAATCGACCGATACCGGCGTGCTGGACCTGGAAGCGCTCGAGCGCGCGGTGGACGGCGGACGTGGCCGCGCTGATGGTGACCAATCCCAACACGCTCGGCGTCTTCGAAGAGAACATCGTCCAGGCGGCGGAAATTCTGCACGCCAAAGGCGCCATGCTGTACATGGATGGCGCCAATATGAACGCACTGGTGGGGATCGCGCGTCCCGGCGATTTCGGCGTCGACGTGATGCACCTCAACCTGCACAAGACGTTCTCCACGCCGCATGGCGGCGGAGGCCCCGGCGCCGGCCCGGTAGCCGTGAAGAAAGCGCTGGAGCCCTTCCTGCCCACGCCGCGCCTGAAGCGCGTGCGCGGCAAGTGGGCGTGGGATTTCAAGAGCAAGCGCTCGATTGGCCGCGTGCGTGCTTTCTACGGCAACTTCGGCGTGCTGGTGCGCGCGCTGGCGTACATCCTGGCGCATGGCGGCCCTGGGTTGCGCAACGCCACCGTGGATGCGGTGCTGAACGCGGTGTACATCCGCAAACAGCTCGAACCGTATTTCGACCTGCCGTACCCGGCGCCCAATATGCACGAAGTGGTTTTCAGCGACGAGCGCCAGGCCAGGCTCGGCGTCCGCACCGGCGACCTGGCCAAGCGGCTGATCGATTACGGATTCCATCCTTACACCGTCAGCTTCCCTCTGATTGTGCACGGCGCGCTGATGATCGAACCGACCGAAACCGAAGGCAAGCTGGAGATCGACCAATTCATCGACGCCATGATCTCGATCGCCAAGGAAGTCGAGACCGATCCGGAGCTGGTGAAACACGCGCCGCACTGGACGCGCACCAGCCGCGTGGATGAGGTCGCCGCCGCGCGTAAACCGGTGCTCCGATGGAAGCCGGCGTAAGGAAGAGCCTCGCGCGCGACCTGCTCCTGCTGGCCGCTTTCACGCTGGCGCTGCACGCGCCTTTTCTGCGCCAGCCGGTCGAGGGCGACGAAGTCAATTACCTGGATTTCGCGGCCCACGTTCTTCAGCAGCCGCTGACGCCGCTCAATTTCCAGTTCGTTTTCCAAGGCAAGATGGTGGACGCGGCGGGCCACCCGCATCCGCCCCTGAACGCTTACATTCTTGCTGCGGCATGGCTGCTGCGCGGTGGTTTCTCGGTCTTTTTTTTCCATTGCTTTTACCTGCTGTTTACGCTGGCAATCAGCTTCGCCGCCTATGCGCTGGCGGCGCGCTTCACGGATCGGCCGCTCTGGGGAGCGCTGTTGATCGCGGCTTCACCAATCGTGCAGGTCAACACCAACACGCTGGCCTCGCCGGAAGCGCCCGCGCTGGCGTTGCTGCTCATCGGCGCGGCGGCGTTTTTCGGGCGCTGGTTCTGGCTCGCCGGCATCGCGCTGGCGCTCGCAGGTCTGACGGAATTGCAGGCGCTGGCGCTGCCGCCGATTCTCCTGCTCTCGTATCTGATTAAGCGCGAGCGCCCGCCGCGCGCCGCATGGTGCGCGCTGGTCAGCCCGTTTCTCGCGCTGGGCGGTTGGCAAGCGTTGCAATGGGCGCTCACCGGGCGCGTGCCCGCGGCCGTGCTGGCCGGCTACGCCAGTAATCCCAACCTATCGCGCATTGGCGTGAAAGCCGCTAGCGCGTTGGCGTTGCTGGAACACCTCGGCATCCTGGTCACGCTGGTTCCGCTCGCCTGGCGCCGGCTGTGGGGCCTCGCGCCCGGCCTTCTGGCGGGCTTTCTGGTGACGAATTATCCGTGGTGGGAGCGCGCGCTGCTGGTCATCTTCGTCGCGCTCGGCGTCAACGCGCTCGTTTGGTTGTGGGAGTCGCGCCGCCAGCCGGTGCTGGCCGCATGGTGTCTGCTCTATTTTGCTTTCGCGTGCGTGGCGTTCTTCGCCGGCGCGGCGCGCTACCTGTTACCGCTGGCCGCGCCGATGGTGCTGCTCTTCGTCATTCAGTTCCGCGACCGGCCGCGCGTGGTGTGGCTGGCGCTGATGGTGAACATGCTGCTCGGTCTGAACGTTTCCTTCGCCGCCTATGAATTCGCGCGTGTCTACGCGCATATCCCGCCTCCGCCGGGGAGCGTGTTTCTGGTCAACGGCGATTGGGGCTTCCGCTACTACATGGTGGCGAAGGGCGGCCGGCCGCTGGAGGACACGAGCGTACCAACACCGGGCGAGTGGATCGTGGCCTCGGACCTATCGCTCGCCGGCAAGTATGACAGCCTCGCCGAAGAGACTGCGACGCCGCTGCGCACGGTGGATTTGCGCGTCCGCACACCGCTGCGCCTGGTGGACCGCCATGCTCACACCGGCTTCTCTTCGGTGTCGATGGGGCTGCTGTCTTTTTCCTTCTCGAACCAGCCGCTCGATCGGATCACGTACTCGCGCACGTCGTCCTTCCTGAATGCGCCGGTTTCCTGGACGCCCAGTGAATTCGACGGCCGCCTGATCTACCTACCGGCTCGCGGTGGGGCGGACGGGTGCCCTCTCGGCCCGGTCACGCACCTGTGCCAAGTGTCTACCCGATACCGGTCGAAGACGCCGGAACTCCCATCCGCCTGCCACTCGGCTCACTGGGCACGCTCCACTTCGCGCTCTACGCTCAGGGCAGCGGCCCCGCCACGTTCCGCATCGAGCGCCCCTCCGGCGAAGATCTCTTCGCGGAAACCGCGCAGGCCGCCGGTGAGTTGTGGGAGCCGCACACGCTGCCGCTCGCGGGAATCGGCGAGGCCGTTTTCGTAATCGACGCTCCGCCGGCCATTCGCGTTGGCTGGGGCGAGATGGTGATCGATTCCAATCAGCCCCCGCCGCCCGTCCCCGCCGGGTCGGAGTTACTCTCCTATTTGCACCTCGGCGACATCCGCAGCCGCGCGCAACTTATCTCCGGCTGGTACTCGATTGAGGATGGCTCCTGGCGATGGATGGCGCCGGAAGCGGAAGCGACGCTACGCCCGATGCCGGACGCTGCCATGCAATTCGAGTTGCAACTTTTCTTTCCGCCTGACTTCATGAGCCGGGCCGGCAGCCCGGTAACCGTCTCTGTGCAACTGAACGGCAAGCCGTTCGCTTCAGCCATCTACTTCGAACCCGGCGGGCATCGCCTGGCTAAAACCGTCCCGCCCGAGTTACTAACTTGGCCCGTCACCCACGTCGGCATCCGCGTAGACCCGTATATCCCGCCCAACGCGACAGACCAGCGCGCGCTAGGCGCCGTAGCGCAAGGGCTGGGATTTGTGGCGGGACAATAGGGGCACCGAAAGGCGCACACGGCACACGCGCCGCCGCGTGCCGCGTCGCCTGCGTCCGACGCCAACCTGCCTGCGGACTGATGGACCTGCGGCGCCTGAGCTATTTCTTCGTCTTTGCCACCAGCCTTTCCAAATCCAACAAATGCAATGGCTTAAAGGCCTTTTTCGACCACCGGCAGGCCTCCGAGAATTCGACTCCCACGAAGAAGCCGATTTCCCGGTAAACGCAGTAGCGCACATAGCCGGCGAAGCTCTGTTTGGGGCAATCCCAGTGAACTTCGGTGCCCAGAGGAACTTCATTCTCCAATTGCAGGCACGCGCCGGAGGGTGAGATATCCTCAAGCAGCGCCAGCGCCCGCTGCGGCTGTTTCTTTTCGTCCTCCCAACGCACCTCCACCATATCCGCGCACATCATCCGGGCTTCCTTACGATGATCCGGCATACAACTCTCTCATCGGCCGGTGATGCAGTTAACTTTACATGCGAAATGGCGTCCTGGGCCGGTTCGGGTGCGAGACACACGTAGTGCAGGCCCGGCGGGGCTCTCCATCGAAGACAAGGGAGCTACTAACTTTAGTTCGCATTGGCCCCGCGTCAGCCCCATGATAGAGTCGGGCTCGGGAGGCAGTTGTGAGTCTTCGAGAGTTCCTGGTCAAGCAGTTAATTGACGTCATCCAGTGGACCGAGGCGGGTGACGACGTTCTGGCTTACCGTTATCCCATGCAGGACATGGAAATCCAGAACGGCGGTCAGCTTACGGTGCGCGATTCGCAGATGGCGCTGTTCGTCAACGAGGGCCGCGTCGCCGACGTCTTCCAACCCGGCTTATACACCCTCACCACGCGCAACCTGCCGTTGCTGACCGACCTGATGAACTGGGATAAGGGCTTCGAGTCGCCGTTTAAGTCGGATGTCTACTTTTTTTCCACGCGGCTTCGGATGGACCAGCGCTGGGGCACGGCTACGCCGATCACCATCCGCGACAAGGAATTCGGCGCGGTGCGATTGCGCGGATACGGCATCTATTCCTACCGCATCGTGGATCCGAAGTTGTTTTACGGCAACGTGAGCGGCACGCGCGACACTTACTATGTCTCCGACCTGGAAGGCCAGCTGCGCAACACGATTGTGGCGAAGATCACCGACGTCCTGGCGCACAGTGAAGTGGCCTTCATCGACATGGCGGCAAACCAAGGCAAGCTGGCCGGGGAGATTGTGGTCGAATTGAAATCGGTGTTTGCGGGCCTGGGATTGGAACTGGCTCAGTTCGTGGTGGAGAACGTGTCACTGCCGGATGAGTTGCAGAAGGTGCTGGACCAGCGCATCGGCGTCAATATGGCCGGCGACCTGGGGCGGTACACGCAGTTCCAGGCGGCACAGTCGTTGCCAGTGGCGGCGGCCAATCCAGGCGGCGCGGCCGGGGTGGGCGTGGGACTCGGCGCGGGACTGACGATGGCGCAAACCATGATGGGGGCGATCAAAGCGGCGCCTGAAGCGCCGGCGGCGGCGCCGGGAGCGGAATCGAAGTTTTGCATCGAATGCGGGCAAGTCATGCCCACACGCGCGAAGTTCTGTCCCAAGTGCGGTAAACCACAGCTATGAACTGTCCGTCATGCGGCGCGCCTCTGAACCTGGAAGGCGATCAGGAAGCTCTCGCCTGCGATTACTGTAAGAACATCTACTACCCCGAGAAGAACGACGAGGGAGTGCGGGTGCTCGGTGAGGACGCGGAGGAAGCGTGCCCGATCTGTGCGATCCCGCTGGTGTATGCGATCTTCGCGCGCGAGCGAATCCGCTACTGTACGCGATGCCGCGGGATGTTGATTCCGATGGAGACATTCCTGGCGTTGATTCAGGAACTGAAGGCTGAGGCGCCAGGGCCGGGCGTTCCGCGCGCGCCCGATCCGCGGGAGCTGAACCGGCACATCAACTGCCCCAAGTGCCACCAGCGGATGGATACGCACTACTATTGCGGGCCGGGGAACGTGGTGATCGACGACTGTTCGAGGTGCTTCTTGAACTGGTTGGATCATGGGGAACTGATTCGCATTGCGCAGGCGCCGGACCACTCGCCGGTCGAGGAGTCCGATCCGGAGGGTGTTGCGGCGCGGCGTGAGGATTTTCCCCTGTAGCGCTTTCGCGCTCGGCCAGTTGAGCCCGGCGATACACTGAAGTTTATGCCGCAGTCCTATCCGCCACTCGAAGCGCCGAAGCGCCTGCTATTCGGACCGGGGCCCAGCCCGGTGGCGCCACGCGTGTACCAGGCCATGCAGCAGAATGTGGTCGGGCACCTGGACCCGTTCTTCTTTCAAGTGGCCGACGAAATCCGCTCGCTGCTGGGCTACGTTTTCTCGACCGCCAACCAGCGCAACCTGGCGGTGTCCGGGACGGGCAGTTCCGGCATGGAAGCGGCGGTCGCCAATTTCACCGAGCCGGGAACAAAACTCGCCTTGCTGACCAACGGTTTTTTCGCCGACCGCATCGGTGAAATGGCGCGGCGGCACGGCGCCGAGGTGGCACGGCTGGCCAAGAGCTGGGGCGAGCCTTTCGACCCACAGGAGGCGCGCGAGTTCATTCTCCGCGAACGCCCGCGAGTGGTGGCCCTGGTGCAGGCGGAGACGTCTACCGGCATGTACAACCAGGCCAAGCCGGTGTGCGAAGCCGCGCACGAGGTGGACGCCCTGGTGATCGCGGATTGCGTGACCAGCCTGGGCGGCATGCCGGTGCTGGTGGATGAGAATGGCATCGACATCGCTTACAGTTGCACGCAGAAAGGTCTTGGATGTCCGCCCGGTCTGGCGCCGATGACAATTTCGCCGCGGGCGCTCGAGCGGCTGCAGGGGCGCGAGACGCCGGTCCAATCCTGGTATCTGGACCTGGAGTTGCTGGACACCTACTACAGCGGGCACAAGTATCATCACACCGCTTCGTCCACTCTGTTCTACGCCCTTCGCGAAGGGCTCGCCATGGTGGCCGAGGAGGGCCGGGAGAATCGCTGGGAGCGGCACCGGCGCAACCACCTGGCGTTTGTGGCGGGCATCCAGGCGATGGGGCTTACCATGCATGTTCCGGTAGGCCATCGGCTGTGGACGCTGAACACGCCGTGCGTGCCGGAGGGCGTTGACGACACCAAGGTGCGTAAGTACTTGCTGGAGCGCCACGGCATCGAAATCGCCGGCGGCTTCGGCCCGCTGGCGGGTAAAGTATTCCGGATTGGCCTGATGGGTTACGGATCGACGGCCGACAATGTGCTCATGCTGCTGGAAGCGTTGGAGCAAGCACTGGCAGAGCAGGGCTATCAGCCGGCGGCGAGCGGGCGCGCCGCGGCCGAGACTGCGCTCGCGGCCGCGCGGTGAGGGTTTCGCGCGTTTGGCTTCAGCCTGCCACGGCCAGGCCGGCGTGGGGCGCATGGGGGTAGCGCAGACGCGGACCTGGGCGGCCACAGCCGCACGGCGAGGTTTCCATCCCCGGCGAAATTCGGCGGGGGCCGATGTCCCGCGGCAAGTGCAGGCCCTGATGCGCCTCACATTCGTATGCGCAGATCCGGTTGGCGGCATCCAGCAGCAGGACGTAAACCGGCACTTGAAACAGCTCCCACAATTCGTCGCGCTGGGCGTCCGTGAGCAGAGGATCGCCTTCATTCTGCAGCACAAAAACCGCGCGGCGCGGTTCGACGCGGCGCAAGCCTGCGTGGGCAAGCTGTTGAAAAGTTCCCGACACGGCTGTGGGATGCCCGTAGGACGACATTGCCGGCGTGGCCCTGATGGACGGATAGAGAGGATGGCGGATGCGGGGTTGAAACAACCGGAACATGGTAATGACTACGTTGTTCCGGGATGGCGATGCTCTCAGGATTCTGCGCAAACTGGCTTGCAGCTACTCGCGATTTCAGGCTGACGGGTTGCCGTCGTTGGTGTTCCAGTGAGCCAGGCCGGCGGCGAGCGCGAGCTGGGTCAGGCCGGCCACGTTGTTGACGCCGAGCTTCTTCATCATGGTCTTGCGATAGCTGCGGACGGTCTGCAAGCCGAGGTCGAGCAAAACCGCAATGTCCTTGCTGGTTTTGCCCTCGGCCACCAGGCGCAGCACCTGCAACTCGCGCGGCGAAAGCGTCTCGAGAGGGCTGCGGTCGTGGGCATCCAGATCGCCGCGCTGAATGCGGGCCAGCAGACGGTCGGATACCTGCGAACTCAGGTAGGAACCGCCGCGAGCCACCGTGCGCAGCGCATCGAGCAGTTCGGTGGAAGACGCCTTCTTGAGGACGAAAGCGCGTGCGCCGCTGCGGATGGCGCTGACGACCGAGTTCTCGTCGTCGTACATCGAAAGGATGATGACTTTGACGGCAGGGCAGTGACGCAGCAGCTCGGTGGTGGCCTCGATGCCGTTCATGCCGGGCAGCCCGATATCCATCAAGGCGATTTGCGGCTGGGTTTTCTTGCACAGGTTCACGGCGTCGGCGCCGCTTTCGGCCTCGCCCACCACGCGGAACTCGGAGCCCCGCTCGAGGATGCCTTTGATGCCATCGCGCACCAACTTGTGGTCATCGACGAGAACAACATCTAACATGGTGTTTTCTCCTCTGGCGCCGGCAGCACCGCCCGCACGACGGTTCCGGACTGGCGGCTGCTGGAAATCGACAGACGCAGGCCCGCCTCGGCGGCATGATGCTCCATGCTGAGCAGCCCCAACCCTCTCCCCATTTTCTGCAAATCGGCCGGGTCGAAGCCTCGCCCGTTGTCGCGGACCTCCATCCAGGCGTGATGATCGGCGGACTGTACCGCGATTTCGATCGTAGAGCAACCGGAATGATGAGCCGCGTTTTCCACGGCCTCTTCGGCGATCCGGTACAAGGCCGCGGCGGCATTCGGATTGAAGGAGATGGAGGGGTCCATGTCGATGCGCAGGTTGCCGTGGAAATGTTCCCGGACGCGATTGCCGAGCCGATCGAGCGCCGAACGCAAGCCGACACGCTCCACCGCGGACGGATTGAGCTCATAGTTGAAGTTGCGGACCTGCTCCATGACGGACTCGATCAGCGTCTGGATCTCCGCCAGGTGCTCGCGCGCGGCGGCGGGGCTGCCGTCGAGGTCCATCCGAACCAGGTCGAGCTGGAGTCCCAACGCGGCCAGATTCTGACCCACCACGTTGTGCAGAAACTGGGCGGTCTTGGCGCGCTGCGACTCCTGCGCCTTGAGCGCGCCCGACACCGCGCGGCGCAGCTCACGATCGGCCTTGGCGAGGTCGGTAATTTCCCGCACGACGCAACCGGCGTGCGTGGCGCCGGGCCTCAGGCGGAGCGGAAAAACCGAGATAATCCAGACGCGGCCGTCCCGCTGCTCGCGGAACGACAGGGACTCGCCGGAGAGCGCGCGACTGAACCGTTCCTGCCAAATTGGCAGGACAGCAGGCTTCAGTACGCTGGCCGCGGGCCGGCCGGCCACTTCCGCCGGGGGCTTGCCAAATAGCGGCATCGTGTCGCCATAGATCTGCTCGAACACGCCGTCCTGGTTCACGATCCATTGGCACGCGGGGGTCTGATCGAGAAGGACCTCGGCTGGCGGACGCTCCTGTTCGGGCATCGGAATGTGCATACATTCTACCACTGGCATGGCATGAGGCCACCTGAGCAAAATTGGTCACCCGGCGCGAGCGCAGCGGTCCATCACCCCAGCAGGCGGGCGGCGGGTTTGGCGAAGTAGGTGAGAATGATGCCGGCGCCGGCGCGCGCGATGGAGGTGAGCGACTCCATCATGGCGCGATCGTGATCCAGCCAGCCGTTGCGCGCGGCGGCCATGATCATCGAGTATTCTCCGCTCACCTGGTACGCCGCGATCGGCACATCGAAGCGCTGGCGGGCGCTGGCGATGAGGTCGAGATAGGGCATCGCCGGCTTCACCATGATGATGTCGGCGCCCTCCTCGATATCGAGCGCGATCTCGCGCATGGCCTCGCGGCCATTGGCCGGGTCCATCTGATAGCTGCGCCGGTCGCCGAACTGCGGCGCGGAATCGGCGGCCTCGCGAAACGGGCCGTAAAATACCGAAGCGAACTTGGCGGCGTAGGCGAGGATGGGCGTTCTGGCGAAGCCGGCGGCGTCGAGCGCGCGGCGGATGGCGGCCACGCGTCCATCCATCATGTCGGAGGGCGCCACCATGCCGGCGCCGGCGCGGGCGTGCGAAACGGCGGACTTGGCCAGCCACTCGAGGGTAGTGTCGTTATCGACGTCGCCATCCTTGACGAAGCCGCAGTGGCCGTGGCTGGTGTACTCGCAGTTGCAGACGTCGGTGACCACCAGCAGGCGCGGCGTTCTCCCGGCGGATGGCGCGGATGGCGCGCTGCACGATGCCCGGCGTCGTCATAGGCGCCGGAGGCCAGCTCGTCCTTGGCTTCCGGCAGGCCGAAGAGGATGACGCCCCCCACGCCGAGCGACTGGACCTCGGCGCATTCCTTGACCAGCTCGTCGATGGAAAGCTGGTAGTTGCCCGGCATGGCGCCGATTTCGCGGCGAATGCCTTCGCCCGGGCAAACAAACAAGGGAAGGATGAATTGCCCCGGATGGAGATGTGTTTCCCGGACCAGCGCCGCGCAACGATTCGGTGGCGCGCAGACGGCGGAGGCGATGAATCGGGAACGGCATGTCAGGATTGTACCGCGCCTGCCCAGGGGCGGGCTTCGGCCGTGGCCAATGTGGCGCCCGCACTCGTGCGTGCCGCGTCGGCACTCGTGCCGACGTCCGTCTATCGACCCACCCCCGGGCGAAGAAAAGTCGAGACGTATCTCGACCCTGCACGCAGATATGCGTGCGCCACGGGTACAATAGGTTTTTGATCGTCACTCTCACCATCAATCCAGCCATCGATCGAATCCTCAGCGTCGACCGGTTGGCGTTCGAAGACCGCGCCTATATCAACTCGATCCGGCAATCGGCGGGAGGGCGGGGACTCAACGCGTCGAGCGTCATCCACTCGTTCGGCGGCGAGACGCAGGCCGTGCTGATTTCGGGCGGCGCCAGCGGCAAACGGCTGGAAGCCCTGCTCCAGGGCTGCGGTTACCCAATCGTACTGGTGCCGGTGAAGAACGCCGTTCGCACCAACCTCACCATCACCGACAAGCAAGGGCTGACGGTGAACCTGAACGAAGTGGGGCCGCCGCTGACGGGGCCGGAAGTGGCGCGGGTGGAGCGCGCGGTGCGGCAGGCGCTGGATGGTGCAGACTGGCTGATGCTGTGCGGCAGCACGCCGCCGGGCGTGCCCCCGTCCTTTTATGCGAAGATGATCGGGCTGGCGCGGCAGAGGCACGTTAAGACGCTGTTGCACGCAGGCGGAGATGCGCTGCGGGAAGGCATTGAGGCGCGGCCCACGGTGGCGACGCCGAACCAGCCGGAAGCCGAGCGGCTGCTGGGGCGCACCATTCTGACGCGGGCGCATTCGCTCGAGGCGGCGGGGCAGCTCCGCGCGATGGGGCCGGAATCGGTGGTGCTTTCGTTGGGCAGCCGCGGGGCGGTGGGCGCATTTGCGGATGGACTGGTGGAAGCGCTGCCGCCGCGGGTGGACGCGGTGTGCCCGATCGGCGCCGGCGACGCACTTTCAGCGGTCTTCACCTGGTCGATGAGCCGCGGGCAAAACCCAGCGGAGGCGCTGCGCTGGGGTGTGGCGGCCGGCACGGCGTCGGCGAGGCTGCCAGGGATGAATTTCGCCTCGCTCGCCCAGACCGAAGAGATTCATCGCCAGGTGGAAGTCCGGCGCGTGGAATGAAGCGCGACCCGGCAGCAGGCCGAGCACGGCCTGCTGCGTTCGGCGGGGGTGGTCTCGGCGGCGGTTCTGCTGAGCCGCTTGACCGGCCTGGTGCGGGAAACGGCGATGGCGCGGCTGTTCGGCGCCGGCGTGGTCTACGACGCGTTCCTGACCGGCGTCCGCATCCCCAACCTGACGCGCAACCTGTTCGCCGAAGGGGCGCTATCCTCCGCGTTCGTTCCCACCTTCACCGAAGCGCTGACCACCGGGACCGCGCTCGAAGCGGCCGAACTGGCGCAGGCGGTGGCGACGGCGCTCACGCTGGCGGCGGGCGGGGTTTGCGTGGCGGGCATGATCTTCAGCCCGCAGTTGGTGCGGCTGCTGGCCCCGGGATTCGCGCGCGTGCCGGGCAAGTTCGAGCTGACCGTACTGCTGACGCGCATCATGTTTCCCTTCCTGCTGCTGGTGGCGCTGGCGGCGGAAGCGATGGCGATTCTGAACGCGCGCGGGCGGTTTGGCGTGCCGGCGCTGGCTTCCACGTTCTTCAACATTGGCTCCGTCGCGAGCGGGCTGGCGCTGGGGCTGACGGTAGGGAGGCGCTGGCCGCAGGGGATGATTGTGTCGATGGCGGCCGGCGTGGTGATCGGCGGCGCGCTACAACTGGGTTGGCAGATGCCGAGCTTGCGCCGCGCCGGCTTTTCGTTCCGGCCCCGCCTCGATTTCAGGCACCCGGGGCTGCGCCGGATCGCACGGCTGATGTTGCCGGCGATGATCGGCAACGCGGCGGTGCAGATCAACGTGATGGTGAATGCCAATCTGGCATCGGGCCTGACCGATGCGGCGGGGCGCGCGCTGAACGGCCCGGTGAGCTGGCTGGGATATGCGTTCCGATTCCTGCAATTTCCGCTGGGGCTGTTCGGCGCGGCCCTGGCCAGCGCCACGCTGCCGGCCATTTCGCGGAGCGCGGCGCTGGGCAGGCTGGACGAGTTTCGCGCCACGCTGGCGGGATCGCTGCGCATGGCGCTGCTGCTCACCATCCCGGCGTCGGTGGGGCTGGCGGTGCTGGGCGAAAGCATGATCGGCGCGGTGTACCAGGGAGGCCGTTTCGGAGCGTATGATACGCACCAGACCGCGGTGGCGCTGGCGTGCTTCAGCGTGGGCCTGGCCGGCTACGCCGCCATCAAGCTTCTGGCGCCGGCTTTCTATGCGCTGGACGACGCGTGGACGCCGATGGCGGTGAGCCTCGCCTCGATCGGCCTGAACCTGGCGTTGGCGGCCGGCCTGACGCGAGGGATGCAGATGGGTCAGGCGGGGCTGGCGCTTTCGACTTCCCTGGTAGCGCTGGTGGGCGCGACCGCGCTGGCGACCGCGTTGCGCCGGCGCATCGAGGGGATCGAAGGCCGGCGCCTAGCGGCAAGCGCGGTTAAAATAACGCTGGCCGCGGTGGCGATGGGCGCGGTGTGCCGCGCCTCGAGCGTGGCGATTCACGCTGGATTGCACGGGCATCGCCTGCCGCACCTGGCGGATTTGGGCGTTTCGATTCCGCTCGGCATGGGAGTCTTCTTTTGGGCGTCGCGGGCGCTTCGCATTCCGGAAATACGGACGCTGGAAGCCGCATGTTACACTGCGATTAGCCATGCTCGCAGACCTGAAGCTGGCGATCCGCCTGCAAGAGATTGACAATCTGCTAGTGAACCTGCAGCGCGAGATCGCGGCTTTACCCGTCCACATTTCCGTCATCGAAAAGAAGCTGGTATCGCATGAGCGCAAGCTCGAAGCCGACCGCGCCGCTTTGGCGGCCAACCAGAAGGAGCGGAAGCAGAGCGAAGGCGAAATCCAGACCTGGGAACAGAAGATCTCGAAGCTGAAAGGGCAGATGGTCGAGGCCAAGACCAACGAGCAGTACCGCGCCTTTCAGAGCGAAATCGACTTCTGCCAGACGGAAATTCGCAAACTGGAGGATCGGATTCTGGATCTGATGGGCGAATCCGAGCCGCTGGACCGGAACGTGAAGAGCCGCCGAGGCCGCGCTGCGGACCGAGAAACAGCAGGTGGAGGCGGAAAAGAGCAGCGCCAGCGAGCGCACGGCGGCGGACCAGAAAGCCGCGGCCGAACTGCAACAGGAGCGCGCCCAAATCGTGCCCCAGATGACGCCGGCGGCGGTTCAGAGATACGAGCGGGCGCGCAAGGCGCGCAAGGGGATCGGCGTGGCGGAAGTGGTGGATGGCCGCTGCACGGCGTGCAACATGGCGCTGAGGCTGCAATACTTCCAGGACCTGAAGAAAGACGACCAGACTCCTGTCCTGCGAAAGCTGCCAGCGGCTGCTGTACTACAATCCGCCGATTCCGATCGAGGACCTGACGGGCGAGGCGGCTCCGGCAGTGCAGGAATAGCCCAAGCCTGTTCCGTTTTCTCGGTAGCGCCGGCGGTCTTTGCCGCCGGCTGTCACTCACGCACAAGACGCCGGCGGCAAGACCGCCGGCGTTACCGAAGTTCCTACTGCGAACCGAAGGTGTAGCCCAGCCAGATAGTTTCCGCGGTGACCAGGTTGCTGCCGTATTGCGTCAGGTTGGGAACGTAATGGATATCGAACTGTGGGCGGAGAAACACATGGTCGGTCAGGTAGAACTGAACCGCCACGCCGCCATGCACCTGAAAGTGATTGTTGCTGCCAAAGTACTGGGTATAATTCGAGGCGCCGATGGCGCTGCCGGTTGCGCCGGTTTCGTAATAACGGAGATTGGCTGCGCCGACACCGCCGATGAGCTGGAAGGCAACCTTCTTGGTGCGCACCGGCTGGAAGATGCCGTTGAAGTCGAACAGGGTCATGCGCGACTGGATGTTGACTCCGACGCTCGCCGGGAGCTCCAGGTAGTTCTGTTTGCCAGGCTGGAAGTTGACCTCGGCGCCAATCCCGAAATGTTTCCAGGCCATGACATTGCCGCCAACGCCCATGCTCAGTCCGCTGAGTTTGCTGGTGGCCACGCAAGTGGGGTCGGCCGAACCGACTGTGCACGAGGCAAGAGCATTGTTGTAATCGAGGCCGTTTCCGGACGCCTTGTCCTGCATGGCTCCAAAGCCAATCCCGATGTCGAACCCATACTGGGCGTGGGCAAGCGGGAGGAAAAACGCCGGCAACAGGAACAGCGGCAGGTAATGGAAGATGCGTTTCACGTGTGAAATCTCCTTCAACTCAGCAGAATCCGCGCACGCCCCGGGGCTGAGGGGCGGAAAGTCGCGGGAAAATCGTCAAACCTTAATCATACGCAAGATGGCGAACCGCACGCATCACTAACGACGCGACGCCCCGGCAACGGGTTACACGGAGGTGGGACAGACGGCCGGTTTTTGTCGTCCTGTCAGCGTTTCTGGCAGCGCGGGCAAAAGTGGGAGGACCGTTGGGCTACCAGGACGCGGCGGATGACAGCGCCGCAATTTACACAGGCCTCGCCGGTACGCTGATAGACGCGGTGGCTGACCTGGAAAAAGCCTTGGCGGCCCTCGGCATCCACGTAATCGGAGATGGAGGAACCGCCGGCGGCGATGGCCTCGGTGAGCACTTCGGCGAGGGCCTGGTGGAGGCGGAGGGCGCGATCCTGGCGCAGCCGGGCGGTAATCGCCAGGGGGTGAATGCCGGCGCGGAAGAGGCCTTCATCGGCGTAGATATTCCCCACGCCGCGGACGAAGGTCTGGTCCAGCAGCAGGGCCTTGACGCGGGTGCGGCGGAGGCGGAGGGCGCGGGCGAAATCCGGGGCGGCGATCTCGAGCGGCTCGGGGCCGAGGCGGGCTACGCGAGCGGGGAAATCCTCGTGGACCTCGATGGCGCCGAACTGGCGGCTGTCATCAAACTGAAGCACGCCGCGATCGAGGGTGAAGATGGCGTGGGTGTGCTTGCCGGGCGCGCCGCCGAGCAGCAGGCGGCCGGTCATGCCAAGGTGCAGCAGCAGGTAACCGCCGCCGGAGAGGGACACCAGAATGAACTTGCCGTAACGCCGGATGGCTGCGATGCGGCGGCCGGCGAGGCGGGCCGCCATGCGCTCCGGGTCGCCGCCGCGGAGAATCCGCGCGCGCGCGGAATTCGGCGTTGACGATGCGGCGACCCACCAGCGGCAGGATCGACCGCACGACGGTTTCGACTTCGGGCAGTTCCGGCACCTATGGCACCTCGATGAAGAATCTGGCCGTCCTCGATCCGCACCGGATAAGTGGCGACGCGGCGCGCGGGATCGCGATCGTACTCGCCGGTGCGGCAATCGAATTCCCAAAGGTGGTACGGGCAGGCGAGGTGCGCGCCATCGAGGTGCCCTTGCCCGAGCGGACCGCCGTGGTGAATGCAGACGCCATCGAGAGCGTAGACGACGCCTTCGACATTGCAGATGGCGTACGGGTGCGAGCCCACGAAACTTCCACGACTTCGCCGGGCGGCAAATCCGCGACGCGGGCGACATTGACCAGAGGCATATCTTTCAGTAAGCCGGGGAGGGGCACGGAATGTCAAGGCTCGGACGGCGGTGGGCCGGGCCCACGCTATAATTGAGGCGTCATGCAGCGTTGGATCTTGTTAGCGGCTCTGGGCGCGTTCGGCGCCGCGCTTTCGTCCGGCCAGCAGAAGACGGCCACGCCGCCCGTCCAGCAGGCGGATGAACCGGCGCGCATTTCGGTGGACGTCACCCGCGTCAACATGCTGTTCACGGTAACCGACAAGAAGGGGCGGTTTGTGACCGATCTTGCCCGGGAGGACTTCGAAGTCGTCGAAGGCAAAAAGGCGCAAACCATTGCGGAGTTCACCGCGGAAAGCGACCTGCCGCTGCGGCTCGGCATCCTGATCGATACCAGCAACAGCGTCCGCGACCGCTTCCGTTTCGAACAGGATGCGGCCGCCGAGTTCCTGCGGACCGTGATGCGGGCGCATATTGACAAGGCCATTCTGGTGCGCTTTGATACACGGGCGGAGCTGGTGACAGACCTGATCGACGACCCGCAGTTGCTCGAAGCCGGCATCCGCGGTCTGCGGCCGGGCGGCGGCACGGCGCTCTACGACGCCATTTTCTATGCCTGCCGCGACAAGCTGGCGCTCGATCAGCCGCGCACCAAATTCCGGCGCGCCATCGTCATCGTCAGCGACGGCGACGACAATCAGAGCGACTACACGCGCGAGCAGGCTCTCGAAATGGCGCAGAAGGCCGACGTGGTGATTTACGCGATCTCGACCAACAGCTCCGGCGCAGCCACCGACGGCGACAAGGTGCTGAAGTATCTCACCGCGGAAACCGGCGGGCGCGCTTTCTTCCCGTTCCAGGTGGAGGACATGGCGCAATCGTTCGAGAACATCGCCAACGAGTTGCGCCACCAGTACAACCTCCTGTACCGCCCCGAGCCGCTGCTCACCGATGGCCAGTGGCACACCGTCAACCTGCGCGTGAAAGGCCGCAGGGACCTGGTAGTGCGCGCGCGCGCCGGTTACTACGCGCCCAAGATGTAGGGGTCGCGCGTGGCGCACGCACTTTGCGTGCCGCGCCGGCACTCCTGCCGACGTCCGCCGGCGCAGAGGCGTCGAGGAGAATCTCGACGCGGCACGCACGAGTGCGTGCGCCACGGGAACTGTGAAGGAAACAGTTAGCGGCTGAAGCCTGCCCTACCCCTACCAGAATTTCAAATACGGGCGGCCCTGGACGAGCCGCAGCAGATATAGGGCAACCTCGCGGGCGTGATAATCGCCCCACATCGAGGATTCGCCCCGGGCCCGCGTCCCAACCGTTCGGCCGGTGATACACGGAGTGGAGAATCAGGCCTTGATGGTGGGGTAAAGGCTGAGATACGGCTCGTCGAACAGCGCATCGGCGACAGTGAGCCCGGCATTCAAGAAACGGTCGTCCTTGAAATAGCGGCCGAGGCGCAACAGCCCTTGCGCGGCAACGGCGGCGGCTGAACTGTCGACCGGCTCGTACGCATTGAATGGGTCGCTGGGCCGTTCGCGCCAGGCGCCGAGCTTTGCCAGGCCGGGGGCGCCGGTGTCCCAATAGGGTATGCCATCGAGCGGCGTATTGGCGATCCAGAAATCGCAGGTTGCCCGCGCCGCCTTCTCCATCACCGCGCGGAACCCGGCGTGGCCTTCCAGTGTGGCGAAGAATTCCAGTTGCTCGGCGAAGCCGCAGATGGCCCATGCCAGGCCGCGCGTCCAGGTACTGAACGGCGAATAACCCTGCTGCGAGTTGGGGCAGCGGTAATTGCCGTCGTTGGGATTGAAAATGCTCTCATGCGCCACCCGGCCGCGCACGTCGTAAATGTCGCGGCCCTCGCCGTAGTAGACCGAATACTTGGCGGTGGCGCGGGCGTGGTCCATCAGCCGGTCAAGCAGCGAAATGCGCCGGTCGTTTTCGCCCATCAGCGCTTGCCCCAGCCGGTGCGCCACGGCCAGAATACGCAAGGAGCGGATGGTGTCCACGAAAAGCGAGTGGGGGCCGTTGAAGGAATAGATGTACCCGCCGCCATCGGCCGTGTGCGACCAGCGGGCCGACTGCACGGCGCCGGAAACCTTGAGCGCCAGCTCATAAAAACGGCGCTCCCAGGCATCCTCCGCGATGCGCCCCTCGTTCATCAGGCGCAGCAGGTTGCCGTAGGTGCTGAGGTGGTGGAAGCCATGGTCGTGGACGCCGGCATGGCTCAAGTGGATCGCCATCAGCTCCACCGTGCGCGCCCGGCCGGTCTCGAGAAACACGGGTTCACTGGTGGCGTCGAACTGCAGGATGGGCGAGCCGAGTTGGAATCCCTGGGTCCACTCCGTCCAGCCGCGGCTGGTATAACGGCCGTCGACGGTGAAAACGGGCGAACCCTGCGACGGCTGCCAGGTCTTTTCGAGAGATTGAATTTTATGAGCCGAAAGATTGAATAGCCGGCGCAGCTTGCCCGCCAGCGCGGCAGGCGTGAGGTCGGAACGGATTTCCATGCTCGGGTAAGCTCATGGTAGCGCCGATGGCGGAGTGCGCGTGAACGCGATGGGCGCGGGCTTCCGCAAGCCATCCGTCCCCTTTCCGCCTTCCGGACAGGAGCCCGCGTCCCGTCAACGAATTCCCAGCGACAGCTTCAATAGGAAACCGGCAATGCACCCGGCCACTTGCGCGGCTAATGCGCACAGAACCGCTGCGAAGGCCCTGCGCAGTACAAACGGTCCGACGTCTGGATCTGCAGGATCCATGCCGGAAAACAATATCGGCAGCAAACAGCGGCTAAGGAATTGGTAAAGGTACCACATCGCTGCCAGTTCCGCGAGCAGCACCAGAAGCGACGAGATGAAGGCGATGGCCTGTTGCGCGTCAACCAGGTTGCCGGTCCCGAAACGCCACGCGCCGGACAGCATCAGAAGACCGCTGCCGGAACCGACGAACAGCCCGGCGACGGTCGCGCACAGTATCGACCAAATCCATATCGTTGCGTATTTCCTGACGACGGAATCCAAACTCTCGACAGTGACTGTCGCTCCAGTTGTATCGTCCATAAGGCCTCCACGCCCGAGGGTACGTTACGCGACTGCCGGAGTCAACGACAGGAACCGTCATCGAGCGGGCCGCACTCCGTGCACTCAGTCTTCGACCAGCGACTTCAGCCTGGCCAGTGCCTGATCCCACCGCTCGGAAACGAGATCGAGGTATTTCCTGATTTCTTCCACCGGTTCCGGATCGAACTCGAATAGCTTCTCGCGGCCGGCACGCACACCGTGCACGATCCCGGCACCCTCCAGCACCCGAAGATGCTTGGTGATAGCCTGCCGGGTCAGCTTGGAGCCCCCGGTCAACTGGGAAATCGAGCAGGGCTGCCCAACCGAGAGCTTGGCAACCAGCGATAGCCGCGTCCGGTCGCCCAACGCGGCAAAGACAGGTGCCTGAGCCCACCGATTGCCGGCAATGCCGCTACCGCTTTTGCGCGACATGGCTTTCGATGTTCTTCATTTGCTCCGTCCAGCCGCCTTCGTTCCTGCGGAATGCTTCGAGGCGGCGGTGGGCTGGGGACCTTGTCGAAGCCGGACTCGGTGAGGAGAAGCAACGTGCCGCTGGCGATCTTCTCCAGCTTGAACTCGACGAGCGTGGGCGTCTCCTTCGAATAGTCTGTTTCGGGGTCGATGGAATAAGGGTGCCAAGTGAAGGAAAAGAGCCGCTCCGTCTCCATCTTCTGTACGACGGCCTCCCATTTTACGTGTTCGTAGCCCGGGTAAGTGATGTGGCCCCTCGAAACCTGACCCGGCATGAATGGGCCATCCAGTTTCACACGAAACCACTCGCCAAACTCACGGTGATCCGTCAGTGCGCGCCAGACCCGGAAAACCGGCGCCTTGAGTTCGATGCGCTTCTCAATGCGGTCATTCATCTTAAGCAACCTCCAGGTTGCATATTAGCCGGGCTGGGCAGAAAAAGCAACCTTCCGGTTGCTTTTTTGGCGGGGGCTGTCATCTGCAGCCGTGTAAATTGTCGCGCCGTTCGGGAATTGCTAACCAAAGACATGGTACGGAAGGGTGGGTCCGAAAGATATGATGCTATTGGACGGCTTCGAGTCGTCAGCAGGAACCCAAACTTGGATCAACTCGCGAAGCAGGCTGCCGAGATCGCCTTACGGCTCGCCGCGCTCCCCGCCGAAGGATTGCGCAACAATACCGAAGCTCTAGACTCCATCGAGCAACTGGCGGTTCAGATTCTGAAGGAAGTCTCGGCAGTTCGTGCCGGCAATAGTCGTCTGCCCGGCGAAACCAGCGGGATGTGGCGCGCCCGGCAACTCGTGCCGCGGTAGCGGGCGAGGCGGCACGGCCGGAGACCTTATGTGATCGAACCTCGGGCGTCGCAGCTTATGCGGCGTTACCGCTCCCTTTGGTCGCGGCTCCGATAGAGAGTGCGGCTCCGATCACCTAGTGCTGGTGCTCCTCGTGTGCTTCGGCGGAAACCGGGATGGCGCAGCCGTTTTCGGAAATCGCGCAGCCCAGGTGCTCGAACTGCACCGTGCTATGGAAGATGTGGAACCGCTCGGCCAGCACGTGGTTCATTCGGCGCAGCACCACATCGCTGGCCGACGCCGGTATATCGGCGATCGTTACGTGGCAGCTCAGCGCGCGTGTGCTCGATCCCAGGCTCCAGATGTGCAGGTCGTGGACGTCCAGCACGCCTTCCACGTCCCGCATGGCAGTGATGACGTCGTTCAGGCTCAGACCGCGCGGCAGGCCCTCCAGCAGGATGTTCAGCGACTCGCGGATGATGTCCCAGGCGGTCCACACGATCAGCAGCGCGATCAGAATCGAAAGCCAGGGATCGATCTGCCGCCAGCCGGTGTAGCGGATGGCCCCGGCGCCGATGACGATGGCGACGGAGCCGAGCGCATCGCCCAGCATGTGGATGAACGCGCTGCGCACGTTGAGATCGTTGCGCGAGGATGCCCGCAGCGCCAGCATGATGCCGCCATTGACCAGCAGCCCCAGCGCCGCCACTGCCATCATGAGACTCGCGCCCACCGGCGCGGGGTGGCGCAACCGCTGTACGCTCTCCCACAAAATCCAGACGGAAAGCGCCACCAGCGTCGAGGCATTGACGAATGCCGCCAGCACGCCGGCGCGGTGATAACCGTAAGTCTTGACTTCATCGGCCGGCTTGGACTGGAAGTAGACGCCGAACCAGGCCAGCAGCAGCGCCAGTGCATCGGTGAAATTATGGCCGGCGTCGGAGAGCAGGGCCAGCGAGTGGGCCCGCATTCCGGCCGCCACCTCCACCGCCACGAAGACCAGCGTGACGGCTAGCGACCAGCGCAAAACGCCGCCCACGTCCGCAGGATGGGATTTGGTATGCGAGTGCAAGAGGATTCCTCAACCCATGGCCGGAAGCGCGGGCAACTGCTCGGCCCGCGAACCTGCTCCCTCTATCTTAACCGCCTGGCCAGCGCCGAGAAAAATGAAGAGCCAGGCTCAAATCCGGCCCGGACCAAAAGGAACCGCGCGCTCCCGCGTTAACTCAATTCTGATTTTTCCTTTACGACTTCTTTATGCCGTGCCCACTACCCTTTGTGTGTGGAGGCGCACATGCGGACGCAGGGCGGGCTGCACATCGATCCGGGAGCGCTCGAAGCCGGACCGGACAAACGCGAACTGGAAGTGGTCGTGCCGTACACGGAATGGGCGTTGGCCGATGCGACGCTCCAGCGGGCCGCCGTGCTGGCGGCGGGCCTCGATGTCCGCGTCCGGCTGGTAGCGGTGCATTCGGTGCCGTACGCGGTATCGTTCGGCTGCCCGGCGGCGGTGCATGCACATCTGGTGGAACAACTGGTGGACCTGGCGTCGCGATGCCCGTTTACGGTTGAGCCGCAAGTGGTGATGGCGCGCGGCTGGGTGGAGGGCTTCGAGTACGCGTTGCACCCCGACTCCACCGTGCTGGTGGGCACGCGGAAACATTTCTGGCGCACGCGGGAAGAAAGCCTGGCGCGCGATCTGGCTCGCGGCGGGCACAACGTCGCATTGATCCATGTGGAATAGGTGAACCATGCTGGACGTGATTTTCGTTCTCGTGACGATTCTGTTTTTCCTTGCCGCCTGGGCATTTACGAAAGGATGCGACCTGCTTTAGCCAAACCTATGGAATACGTCGTGGCATTGATTGTAGCGGCGGGCCTGGGGGTGTATCTGTTCTACGCCCTGCTGCGCCCGGAGCGTTTCTGAGGGAGAGCCGATGACATCGAACGGACTGTTTCAAATCGGACTTTTCGTAGCCGTGCTGCTGCTGCTGGTGAAGCCCGTGGGCGCTCACATGGCCCGCGTGTTCCAGGGCGAGCGCACGTTTTTGCATCCGGTGCTGCGGCCTCTCGAAAACCTGATCTACCGGATCTGCGGCATCGAGGAAGCGGCCGAGCAGAGCTGGAAGCGCTATGCCGGCGGCGTGCTGGTGTTCAGCGCGGTAAGCCTGCTATTGACTTACCTTTTGATGAGGGTGCAGCAGTGGCTGCCGTGGAATCCGCAGGGGCTGGGCAACGTGACGGCGGACCTGGGCTGGAACACGGCGGCCAGCTTCACCACCAATACGAACTGGCAGGCGTACACGCCGGAAACCACCATGAGCTATCTGACGCAGATGGCGGCGCTGGCGACGCACAACTTCTTCTCGGCGGCAGTGGGAATTGCGGTGGCGATCGCGGCGGTGCGTGGGTTCGCACGCCACTCGGCGAAAACACTCGGCAATTTCTGGGTGGATTTCACGCGATCGATCGTTTACGTGCTGCTGCCGATCTCGATTGTGGCCGCGCTGCTGCTGTGCTCGCAGGGAGCCATCCAGAACCTGCATCCGTACACCAAGGCGGCGACGGTCGAGGGCGCGGTGCAGACGCTTCCGCAGGGGCCGGCGGCTTCGCAGGAAGCCATCAAGATGCTGGGCACCAATGGCGGTGGATTCACCAACGCCAATTCGGCTCATCCTTATGAGAACCCGACGCCATTTTCGAATTTCATCCAGATACTGCTGATCTTCGTGATCCCCGGCGGGCTGACTTACACCTTCGGCAAAATGGTGCGCGACACGCGACAGGGTTGGGCGCTGCTGGCCGCCATGACGGTGCTGTTCCTGGCCGGCGTGTTTGTCGTCTATCCGGCCGAGCAGGCGGGCAACCCGATATTGGCGAAGTTGGGCCTCGAAACCCAGGCGACGGCGGGGCAGCCGGGCGGCAACATGGAAGGCAAGGAAGTCCGCTTCGGCATCGCCAATTCGGCGCTGTTCACGGTAATCACGACCGA
This sequence comes from Bryobacterales bacterium, assembly GCA_963843095.1. Classification (GTDB taxonomy): domain Bacteria; phylum Acidobacteriota; class Terriglobia; order Bryobacterales; family Bryobacteraceae; genus Bog-375. Next base: position 21,037 of record CAWJLI010000096.1, on the reverse strand, counting down.
CGCGAGCTGCGGCGCGGTGAACAACGTGCACGATAGCCTGACGCCGCTCGGCGGCCTGGTGCCGCTGGTCAACATCGAGCTCGGCGAAGTGGTCTTTGGCGGCGTAGGCTCGGGGCTTTACGGCATCTTGCTGTTCGCCATCCTGGCGGTGTTCATCGCCGGGCTGATGGTGGGCCGCACGCCGGAGTACCTGGGCAAGAAGATCGAGCAGAAGGAAGTGAAGATGGTGATGCTGGCGGTGATGGTGCTGGCGTTCAGCATACTGGGTATGGCCGCGGCCGGGATCAACCTGAACACGGTCGGCAACAGCTTGACCAACCACGGGCCGCACGGGCTCTCCGAGGTGCTATACGCCTATACCTCGGCGGTGGGGAACAATGGGAGCGCCTTCGCCGGCCTGAGCGCCAACACCATGTATCTCAACGTCACGCTGGGCCTCGCCATGCTGTTCGGGCGGTTTTTGATGCTGATCCCGCTGCTGGCGGCGGCGGGGAGCCTGGCGGCCAAAAAGCAGGTGCCGGTTTCGGCGGGGACCTTCCCCACGCACGGGCCGCTGTTCGTGGCGCTGCTGGTGGGCGTGGTGGTGATTGTGGGGGCGCTGACCTTCTTCCCGGCGCTTTCGCTCGGACCGATAGTGGAACATTTCCTGATGCAACAGGGGAGGCTGTGGAGCTAAGATGCCTGTCGCAACCGTAGCACCCGTCAACTCGACCGACTCGACTGCGTTGATATCGAAAAAGGCGCCGCGAGCCCGGCCGCTGTTCGACCCGCCGATCGTGAAACGGGCGATCGGCGATTCGTTCGTCAAGCTGAACCCGCGCCTGATGATGAAGAACCCGGTCATGTTCGTGGTGGAAGTGGGCGCCCTGATGACCACCATCCTGGCAGCGCGCGACCTGTCCTCCGGCGCGGCCATCGGCGGCTTCACTTTTCAGATCAGCTTGTGGCTGTGGTTCACCGTGCTGTTCGCCAATTTCGCCGAAGCCATGGCGGAGGGCCGCGGCAAAGCGCAGGCCGACACGCTGCGCAAGACCAAAACCGAGACCACCGCGCGCAAAGTAATCAACGGCAGAACGGAGACCGTGGCGGCGACCATGCTGCGCGCGGGCGACGTGGTGCTGGTGGAAGCCGGCGAGACCATCCCCGGCGACGGCGACGTGATCGAGGGCATCGCCAGCGTGGACGAATCCGCCATCACGGGCGAGAGCGCGCCGGTGATCCGCGAATCGGGCGGCGACCGCAGCGCGGTGACCGGCGGCACCAAGGTGCTCTCGGACTGGATCAGGGTGAAGATCACCTCGAATCCCGGCGAGACGTTCTTGGACCGCATGATCGCGCTGGTGGAAGGCGCGGAGCGGCAGAAGACGCCCAATGAAATCGCGCTGAACATCGTGATCGCCGGGCTGACGCTGATATTCCTGCTGGCGGTGGTGACGCTGCAGCCGTTCGCGGCTTTCAGCGTGCACGCGAGCAATAGTGGGTCGGCGCCGTCGGTAACCGTGCTGATTTCGCTGCTGGTCTGCCTGATTCCCACCACCATTGGCGGGCTGCTTTCGGCTATCGGCATCGCCGGCATGGACCGCGTGATGCAGCACAACGTGCTCGCCATGAGCGGCAAAGCGGTGGAAGCGGCGGGCGACGTGAACACGCTGCTGCTGGACAAGACCGGCACCATCACGCTGGGCAATCGCCAGGCCGTGGAATTCATTCCGCTCAATGGGGTGACGGAGGCCGAAGTGGCCGACGCGGCGCAGCTTTCCAGCCTGGCCGACGAAACGCCGGAGGGCCGGTCGATCGTCGTGCTGGCCAAGGAGCGCTATAACATTCGCGGGCGCGAAGTGGCGGAGCACGAAGCTCACTTTATTCCGTTCACTGCGCAGACGCGCATGAGCGGCGTGGACATCGATGGCCGCCAGGTCCGCAAAGGCGCCACCGAATCGGTGATGGAATTCGTGGCCGAGCACGGCGGCAAGCCGTGCAGCGAGTTGACCGAAATCACCGACCGGATTTCCCGCTCGGGCGGCACACCGCTGGTGGTGGCCGATGGCGGGCACGCGCTCGGCGTGGTGCATCTCAAGGACGTGGTGAAGGGCGGCATGCGCGAGCGCTTCGAACAGTTGCGCGCGATGGGCATCCGTACCGTGATGATCACCGGCGACAATCCGCTCACCGCTTCGGCCATCGCGTCCGAAGCCGGCGTGGACGATTTTCTGGCGCAGGCCACCCCGCGCGACAAGATGGATTTGATTAAGAAGGAACAGGCCGGCGGACGCCTGGTGGCGATGACCGGCGACGGCACCAACGACGCGCCGGCCCTGGCGCAGGCCGATGTCGGCCTGGCCATGAACACCGGCACCATGGCAGCCAAGGAAGCCGGCAACATGGTGGATCTGGACAGCAATCCCACCAAGCTGATTGAGATCGTGGCGATCGGCAAACAATTGCTGATGACGCGCGGCGCGCTGACCACGTTCTCCATTGCCAACGATGTCGCCAAGTATTTCGCGATTCTGCCCGCCATGTTCATGGTGACTTACCCGCAGATGGCGAAGCTGAACATCATGGGGCTGCATAAGGAGAGCGCGGTGCTGGCGGCGGTGATCTTCAACGCGCTGATCATCATGGTGCTGATTCCGCTCGCGCTGCGCGGCGTCAAGTACCGCCCGATGAGCGCGGCCTCGCTGCTGCGGCGCAACCTGCTGATCTACGGCGTCGGCGGAGTGATCGCGCCGTTCCCAGGCATCTGGTTGATCGACCGTTTGCTGATTTTGCTGCGCCTGGCGTAAAGGAGACCCGACATGAAACAGCTCTTGATTGCGATAAAAGCGACGCTTCTACTGACGGTGTTGACCGGACTCCTGTATCCGCTGGCGGTGACCGGCCTGGCGCAGATTCTCTTTCCACACCAGGCCAACGGCAGTCTGAAAGTCGTGAACGGTAAAACGGTCGGTTCGGAACTGATCGGCCAGCGCTTCACCAAACCCGAATACTTTCACGGGCGCCCCTCGGCTGCGGGTAACGACGGGTATGACGGCTTGAACTCGGGCGGATCCAATTACGGGCCGACCAATCAGAAGCTGAGAGATCGTATCAGTGACGACGTCAAGAAGTTTCGCGCCGAGAACCCGAGCTACACCGGCCCCGTGCCGGCCGATCTGCTGACGGCTTCGGGGAGCGGCTTGGACCCGCACATCAGTCCGGCTTCCGCCGATGTGCAAGTGGCTCGAGTCGCCGCCGCGCGCGGCATGAGCGCGGAGACGGTTCGGCAACTGGTGGACGCGCACACCGAAGGCCGCCAATACGGCCTCTTCGGCGAGCCGCGGGTGAACGTACTCGAGTTGAACCTGGCCCTGGATCAGTCAGCGCGGAAATAGGTAGGGCACGTTTTAAAGCTTGCCAACGCCCGCTTGCGGGCGTATGTGTTTTCACGGCCCGTTCAGCCCGCCCCAGCTCAACGGCCGGGCGCTACCATTGAGCCATGAGAGCTCCTGGACGCCTTGCCCGTTCACGAGCGCCGGACTTTTGTGGGGATCAGTAAGCTTCACCCCGGTTGTCGATACCCAGCACGCGGATGAAATCAGGCGGATCGAGGCTGAAAAAGACCGTGATTATCTATTTGACAAAGGACCGCGCGCACGACCACAATGGGTAGCGTGACAGGCCGGTGGAGGGATCTAGTTTCGTTTACTGATGCGCCTGAGTGCGTTCTGGGCCAATTCGAGCAGGTACATGGGACCAGCTACGAGGACGCAGAACAGTTCGAACAATCCGGCGATGAGGAAAACCGCGAGCACGATGTAGACGATGGTGATCATCGTTTACGTGGGAGGGGCTTTCCTTTCGCCTGGATCTTGGGTTCTCGCGTGCGCGGTATATCGGAGAGAGGAAGTGGAGGTGCCTTCAGGAGAGCGCCCAGGACCGCGTCGAACTGGGCCTTCGGAACTTTAGGTATACCCACAAACCGATTATACTTCGATAGGAGCATTGCATCCAGAGCCTTTCTGGCGCACAATCAATAGGTAGTTTTTTTTTGGCGGTGAGTGCGGGATTCGAACCCGCGAACGGATGCCGTTAACACCCGTTGCGCAGCTTATAAGGCTGGTGCGATCAACCACTCTGCCAACTCACCGCCGATTGGAGGGCTAGCCGGATTTGGCTAGCCCTTTTGTTTAGGTCTACATGCGTTAAGGATATCACAAAATTGATGTAGTGGCAGGCCAAAGCCCGAAATATCATTTTTGTGATAGCCCAATATTGTGATACTATGGATTCGGAACCACTATGGACGTTCTACGGATTCATCACTCCGGCGGGAACCAGAATTGTGCAGCGCTGGTTTGATGCCTCCGATGATGATCTCAAGGATGAGATCCGGGACTCTCTGCGTTATCACGAGAATGTTGAAAGACATCTCTGGAAGCGGCCGGGGTTTGATGAATTGGGCGGTGAGGGAATATCGGAGTTCAGGTTTAAGGTTTCTGGCGCTGTTTATCGGATCTATGGTGATTCTGGCCCGCAGCGGCACGAATACACCTTCCTCTATACTGTCGAGAAAAGTGTAGGCAATGACAGGGCCGGGAAGCGAATAGCAAAAGACCGTCAGTCGCAACTCGCTAGAAACGAGGCGTTCGTACATGTATTCAGATGGAAGGAAGACCCTGATCAAGAGGATTCGAAGGGGGAAAGTAATCCGTGAGCAATTGGTATCTTCCCACCTTAGCAAGGGAATTGCCTTTCAGATTCGGGCGATTCGTGACCGTCTTGGATGGAGCCAGGAAAAGCTCGCCGCAGAAGTCGGGATGAATCAGAATGCGGTTTCCCGTCTTGAATCGCCTGAGTACGGACGGCCAACCCTGACAACGCTTAAACGATTTGCAGCAGCTTTTGACGTCGGGCTAGTCGTGCGGTTTGTGCCGTTCAGTGAGATTGTAGATTGGGTTAATGGTACGCCGCGTATTGTGCGTGGAATCTCCAATGAAAGTCTCTCAGTCCCCTCGTTCAATGATGAAGAGGCCGGCGGTGTGTTTGATGAAGATTCTGTTTGGCCGAAACAAAGAGAGGAATATGAACAAACGAGTGTTGGTGGAAACCAGTACATCCCGCACCCGCCAGAAAACGGCAGAGTGGCTGTTGCTTCAGGGACCGGAGCACTTTACGTTGTGCCCAAACCAATTCAACAAGCCCAATTCGTCACTAGGCAACTAACTGGTTCTCACGAGACAAGAGGATATCATGATGGCGTCAGAGCCCTACAACGTTAGCGATCTAGAACATGAACTGAGTCCAACCTTTAAGCAGGTATATTCCAACACGGCAGGTATCGGAATCAGTTTTTACGATGCGTCTATCTCATTCGGAGAGATCCGTCCAGGTCCCTCGCAAACTGCACCGAAAATTATGGACCACGTGATTGTGACAATGTCCTGGGAGCATCTTAAAGCTCTTTATACTTCCATGGGGAAAATCATCGGCGATTTTGAGGAGAGCCAAGGATGTAAGATCCGAACTCCTTCAGCGCTGGCCCCGATCATACCGAAAGAACTATCGGATGGCTAGAAGGCATCAGCATCCGAGTTCTTGATGAGATCTGTGTAGGTCATTCCGATACCTATCACGAGCGCCGCCACCACGAGCGCAAATATGTCTTGACTCTCGCGGTTGTTCCAGCGGAATTGAAACTCGCTGAGGTAGCGGTGCAGGTGCTTCGCGCTGACTTGGTGGAAGGAGCCTATGATCCCGCGCTTCAGCAGGCCCCAGTAGCCGTCAATCGTTCCGGTGTGAACGTCGCCGCGCACCCATTCCTTGGCGCGATGGTTCACTATTCTGTGCTTCTGAACGTTCTCCGGCATCCGAATGTAGAGGGTGCTTTCGTCCGTGTAGACGGCGTCGGCCTGTATCGAGACGTTGTCCTGGATCTTGTCCATGACGTTGGCACGGTTGACCCGCTCAACGTGGAAGGTTTTGGCTCTGCCGTTGCGTTCCACCAAGCCGAATACGGGCGCTTTGCTGTACTTTGCCCGCTGGCGACGCGCGTCGTAGCGTTTCGACCCCATGTAGGTTTCGTCCACTTCAACCGTTCCGCTCAGCGGTTCGGTGTCCGCAGCTTCGATCAGTTCCATGGCCTTGCGAATGCGATGTGAAAGGTACCACGCAGTTTTGTATGCCACGTTCAGGTCCCGCTGTAGCTGTTTGGCGCTGAGCCCTTTTTTCGCGTTCACCATGAGCGCCACGGCCATCAGCCACTTGTCGATCGGCAGGTGCGTATCGTGGAAGATCGTTCCTGTGGTGGCGCTGAACTGGTGGTTGCATTCTGGATTCTGGCACTGGTAGAGGATGCGGCCTGGCACGTTCACTGTGTAGACTTCTCCGTTGGCGTTCTTGCGGGTCCGCGTCGTGTCGTTCGTCGTGATGCGCGAAACCTTCTTGCTGTTGCATTGCAGGCAGGTGACGCCATCCGGCCAGCGCATCGCTTCCAGGTAATCAACGCAGGCTGAAGGAGTTGCAAACTGTTTGGCAGCGTCTATCAGGTTCATGGCATCAACCTCTACCTGTAGTATGCCACCTTCCCGTTACTTTGTCAAATAGATAATCACGAAAAAGACTCGCCACTTACCCACGCGCAAGCGCAGTTCACCGGGACGGTCCTTGAGGGACTTCACGTCGCCGTGACCTGTCGTGGCGAAACGCACCAGGGCCGCGTCGATCCGTGCCTGGACGACGCGATCGAGGCGCGCCAGATCGAGCACCGCGGCAGGGCGAAAGACCACGCGGCGGATCATAGCCCGAGCCGGCGCCGGACTTCCTCCAGGGGGACATCGTCGCCCGGTTCCGCTCGGGCCAAATCCAACTTGGCCGCGGTTTCGGCATCGACGATCTCTTGCTCACCCAGTTCCGCAAGAAAAGAGATGGCCACCTGCACCTCAGCGTCCGGAAGGGCATCCACGAGAGATTGCAGGCGGTCGCGTTCGGCGGACATGCCTAGATTATAGCCTCGCCAGCACGGAGCCGGCGCCGACCTCGAACTCCCGCTCCACGCCGCTAGACGCGCACACCGAAGGCCGCCAGTACGGCCTCTTCGGCGAGCCGCGGGTGAACGTACTCGAGTTGAACCTGGCGCTGGATCAGTCAGCGCCGGCGCGGAAATAGGCCGGGGGCGTCTTTCAGCTTGCTTAGGCCGATTCAAAGTCGTGCACCCGCCGTTACACTTCCGCCGTCGCGCCGGCCTTGGCCATGGCCAGCAGCTTGTCGTCGAAGTCGAATCCGGCTGTGCGCGGTTTGTGATTGCGCGCGTACCAGCGGTAGGTTTCTTTCAAGCCCGCCTCGAAGGGCGTGCCTTTCACTTTCAACAGGCGGCTGACCTTGCCGATGTTCATCGTGATCGGCGGCACGTCCAGGTATTCGCCGAAATAATAGGGCTCTTCAAAGGCGTTGCCGCCGGCCTGCTGAATCACGTCTCTCGGCACGCGCGCCAGGGTTGCCTCGGTATTGGCTGCCTTGGCCAGCCGCTCCACCAGTTCCACCTGGGTGAGCGGCTTCGAGTCGCCGATGTTGAAGGCCTCGCCTTCGGCGCGCGGTTCGATCATGGCTCGCAGCAGCGCCGCCACCAGGTCGCCCACGTAAACGAACTGCATCAGCCGGTAGCCATCGCCGGGGATGATGACGGGGCGGCCGGCACGCAGCCGGTCCCAGAAGAACTGCTCGCGGTAGAACGGGTTGTTGGGTCCATACACGAACGGCGGGCGGAAAGTCACCACCGGCAAACCGTGCTGCGCGCGCATGCGGAACAGCAGCCGCTCGGTGGAGGCCTTGTGCCGGATGTATGGGTTGGAATGCGAATCCGGCGCCAGGGGATCGCTTTCCTTGTGGTTGAGCCCGTCGCCGTAGGCCGCCACGCTGGACATGAAAATGTAGCGATTGAGGCGGTCACCGCACGCGCGGACAGTGGCTTCCACCTGCGCCGCCGTGGTGCCCCGCTCCCAATCGTAGGCGTTGTCGAACACGACCTCGAAGCGGCGCCCGCTCAGCGCCTCGCGCACGGATTCGGCATCGTTGCGGTCGGCCACCATGTTCTCCACCCGCCGCCCGAAATCGTGCTTCGGCTTGCGGTGCAGAACCGCGACGTCATGCCCCGCCTTGACCAGCTCCTCGACCAGGGAACGGCCAATGAAGAGCGTGCCGCCGATGACCAGAACTTTCATATTCTCTCAATAGTTAGACGCAACTGCCCGCCGAAACGGTCCCTGGCCGCTGGCGCGCCGATTTTCCCCGATTTATTAAGATACTGCGATCAGTCGTAATATTCCAGACCCAAGTGCGTGATCAGGTCCTCGCCCCGCATCCAGCGCAGCGTGTTTTTCAGTTTCATGAGCTGGATGAACACGTCGTGCTCCGGGTAGACCTCGGGCGCGTGCATAGGGGCTTTGAAATAGAACGACAGCCATTCCTGGATACCGCGCATCCCGGCGCGCTGGGCCAGGTCCATGAACAGCACGATGTCGAGCACCAGGGGCGCCGCCAGGATGGAATCGCGGCACAGGAAGTTCACCTTGATCTGCATCGGGTAGCCCAGCCAGCCGAAAATGTCGATGTTGTCCCAGCCTTCCTTGGCGTCGCCGCGGGGCGGGTAATACTCGATGCGCACCTTGTGATACACGTCCGCGTACAGGTCCGGATAGAGCTGCTTCTGCAAAATGTACTCGAGCGCCGACGACTTGCTCACTTCCTTGGACCGGAACGAGCCCGGGTCGTCCAGCACTTCGCCGTCGCGGTTGCCCAGAATGTTGGTCGAGAACCAGCCGCTGACGCCCAGCAGCCGCGATTTCAGGCCCGGCGCGATCAGCGTCTTCATGAACGTCTGCCCGCTCTTGTAGTCCTTACCCGCCAGCGGCAGGCTGCGCTCGCGCGCCAGTTCGAGCAGCGCCGGCATGTCGGTGGTCATGTGCGGCGCCCCGTTGGCATAGGGAACGCCCGACTTGAGCGCCGCGTAAGCGTAAATCTGGCTGGGCGAAATCTCCGGATCGTTCTCCCGCAAACCGCGCTCGAAACGCTCCAGGCTGGAATGGACCTCCGCCGCCTCGTGGTAGACTTCCGTCGACCCGCACCAGATCATCGTCATGCGGGAGACTTTGGTCCTCTTCTGGAACTGGCGGATGTCTTCCATCACCGCCTCGGCGTAATCCATCTTGCTGCCGCCGGCCTTGATGTTGGGGCCGTTCAGGCGCTTGACGAATTTCTGGTCGAATACCGCCTGCATCGGTTCAATTGCTTCGAGCGGCTCTTTCAGCGATTGGAGCAGCGGCATTTCCAGCACACCGGCCTTGACCGCGGCTTCGTACGCGTTATCTTCGAAAATATCCCAGGTGGCGATTTCCAGGTCTTCCACTTTGGCCAGTGGCACAAAATCGCGGATGGCGGGGCTGCGCCCCTCGGTCCGCTTTCCCAGCCGGACGGTGCCGAGTTGCGTGAGGGACCCGATTGGCTTCCCCATGCCCCGCTTGATGGCTTCCAGACCGGCGATGAACGTCGTCGTCACAGCGCCCATGCCGGGAATCAGCACACCGAGTTTGCCCTCGGCGGGCGCGATGCGGACGTCTTGATTAGGCAACTTTGAGCCTCCTTGAAAAGGTGAAATGCTATAATACCAACTCGATGCGCGAACATGCGACGGCCACTTTGGCGACAATTGTCGTCGATGACGAGCAACTGGCCCGCGACGAGCTGGCTTTCCTCCTCAAGGATTTCCCGGAGGTCGAGGTTATCGGCACTGGATCCAATGGGTTAGAAGCGCTGAACCTGATCGAAAAGTTGGAGCCGGAAGTGGTTTTCATGGACGTCCACATGCCGGGATTGGACGGCCTTGGCGTGATTCACCAGCTACGCGAAAAAGGCATCGACCCGCCGCATTTCATTTTTGTGACAGCCTACGACCAGTATGCCGTGGAGGCATTCCGGCTGGAGGCGATGGACTACCTGCTGAAGCCGCTCGACCGCGGGCGGCTGGCGGAGACCATCGACCGCGCCCGGCGGGTCATTCTCGAGAAGAAATCGAGCGAGCCGGCTGCCGCCCGCGCCGCCGCTCCGGTTCCCACCCCGCGCACCAAGCTGATGGTCAAGGCCGCCAACCGGAATTTCATCGTGGATGCGAGCGACGTCATTTACGCCACCATCGACAGCGGCCTAATTACGCTCGTCACTACCACCTTCGAGGGTCAATCGAACTACCGCACCATCGAGGACTTGCAGACCAGCCTGGACCGCGAGGTGTTCTGGCGCGTCCATCGCTCGTACCTGGTGAACATCAACCGCATCAAGGAAGTGGTGCCGTGGTTCAAGTCGAGCTACCAGCTCCGCATGGATGACAAGAAGCACACCGAAATCCCGGTAAGCCGTGTGCAAACCAAGCGGCTGCGGGAGCTGTTCAAGCTGTAGGGGCTATGCCGCGCCTGCTCAAGTACGGGCTCATCGCAAGCGGCAGCGATGTCGCGCTGTTCTTTGTAGCGGTCGCCGTGGGGGTTGGGTCATGTGGAGGCACATTGCTGGGAACCTTCATTTTGCTGGCCGCATTGTGTCTGTTGCCAACGGGGGTTCTGCTCTCGATCGTTGCCGGCGTGGCCGCGATCATCAAGCATAGACCCAAGCCAATCGCCTAAGGTAGGACAGACGATCGTTTTTTGTCGGTAACGCCGGCGATCTTGTCGCCGGTGACCTCCCGGCAAATCACCGGCGACAAGATCGCCGGCGTTACCGGGGTTTTTCGTGGAATTTCGCGGGCTGGCGTCCCAATCCCAACAGACCACAAAAACCGATGGTCTGTCCTACCTGCTGCCAAAACGGAAAGAACCTTTCCACCCGCCTTCTGGGAATAAATGACTTAACCTCTGCCTTTGGAAAGAATCTTCCAAAATCATCCCTTTATGAAACCTTGATGGTTCTTCTATGACTTATTTAGCGACTTCCGTCTACCATCGCTCGTGGAGCCTTTATGACCCCAGTCAGCGCCGGAGACGAAATCGATTGCTATAGAATTGAAAGCCTGGTCGCCCGGGGCGGCATGGCGACCATTTTCCGCGCCGTCGATATGCGCGACGGCCGCACGGTTGCCATCAAGGTGCCGCATCCGGAAGCCGAGTGCGACCCGGTCTTCTTCGACCGCTTTCAGCGGGAGATTGCGATTGGCCGGAAACTCGACCACCCCGGCGCCGTCAAGACCCTCAACAATGGCGACGGCAGCCGGCTGTACATGGTCATGGAGTGGGCCGACGGGCGACTGCTCCGCCAGGCGATGGCCGATGAGGGCCGCTTCTCCATCGAGCGCAGCCTGCGGATCGCGCTGGCTATCTGCGAAGCCCTCGAGCACATTCACTCGAACGGCGTTGTCCATCGCGACCTCAAGCCGGAGAACATTTTGCTCGATTCGAATGACGGGATCAAGATCATCGATTTCGGCATCGCGTATAACGCCGCCGCGCGCCGGCTCACCTTCGGCAAGCTCTCCGAACTGATGGGCAGCCCCGATTACATCTCTCCCGAGCAGGTGAAGGGCAAACGCGGCGATGCACGCAGCGATGTCTATGCGCTCGGCGTGATGTTTTACGAAATGCTCACCGGCCGGGCGCCGTTTACCGGGGACAACCCGTTCCAGGTGATCAATGACCGCGTCGTCAACCACCCGATTCCGCCGCGCGAAATCAATCCCGAGATTCCGCCTCAGCTCCAGGAGATCATCTACCGCGCCTTGGAGCGTGAGCCTGCCAAACGGTACGCCAGTGCCGGCGAATTCGCCCGCGATCTGGCGCATCCTGACCAGGTGACGGTGCGGGACCGGCCGGAACTTCACGACTGGCGAACGCGCCGGTCGCCGAAGGCCCGGCGCGTACTTTCTTACGCGATACTGGCCCTGGTTCCGATGTTCATCTTCGGCCTGCTGCTTATCGTCGCACACCGCGGCTAGGGGCGCTCGGTCACCAGCCGCGAGTCCGCCTGGAACTTGCGGAAGTTGCTGAAGGCGATTTTGATTTCCGCCCGCGTCCCAGCGACCAGCAACAAGCGCGCCGAGGCGTCCACCGTGATCTGCTTCGGCAGCCAGACCTCGTCGTTGACGCGGGTTTCCTCGAACGTCGCGCGGCTGCCTTTGGCGAGCCTCACCAGAATCCCGCCGAATGAGATCGTGTCGAGCGTTTCGATCTCACCTTTCACCCATTGGTTGTCCCGCTTATCAATCCACAGTTTGCCTTTGATCTTGGGGAAGTAAGCGGCCGCGGCAAGTTTTGGCTTGTATCCCGCCTTGGGGGTGGCTGCGATCACGTACACATCCCGGCCGTTCAGCGTCTCTTCGCCCGCCAGCCGCAAATCGAACGCGTCCGGTATTTCCTGGAAGGGCTCGCGCTGCCGCTGCTGCTTGCGGTCCCATTCGGCGATGCGGCGCTGGCGCTCGTCGGGCGTCTCTTTACGCCGTTCGTCGATGCTCCTGCGCAGCTTTTCCTGTTCCTTACGCTCGTCTTGCGGCGGCAGCGGCCGGTCGTCGCGTGCCACCAATCGGCGGTACGGAGATCCCTCCAGCAGGGTCACGTCGAAAGTGCGGCTCTCGGGCGCTTTCTTGGGCTTCCCGGACCGGTCGAGCATGCGCGTCTCATTCCGCTCGAGGAATGTGTAATTACGCGCAATGGCCTCGTTTTTCCGGTCCAGTTCGATCGAGCGCCGGACGATTTCGCGCGCATCCGGCGTACTTTGAGCGGCCAGAATACCCGGGAGGAAGGCGCACAACGCCAGCAAGCGCATGCTTCATTCTAGGGCATTGTCACGAAGTAACCCTGCCGTGTCCCTGCGGCCGATGTGGCGTACGCACTCGTGCGCGCCGTGTCCAGACTCCTCTCGACACCTGTCCGCGTGCGGGAAGCCGGGCGTCGGCACGCAGGAGTGCATGCGCCACGTCGGCTTTGGCCCGGGCGCGTCGCTTCCCGACTGCGGCCTGCGGGGCTCGACGGACCCGCAACCCCGGGCTCGCGCCAACTACTTCGCGTTCTTGCAGGCGTCGGTCAGGGTCGTTTTGTCGGTCTGGGCCTTGAAACACTTGCCGGTGGGGTTCAGGTTCGGGTCCTTATGCATGTCGGCCATGGCCCCGACCTTGACGTGGCAAGTGGTGCATGCCTTCTGTCCGGTCGCCTTCATATACGCTGGAGTGCCATAGGTGGGCACGGTGGTCATCACCAGACCCGCCAGGATGATCGCGGCCGGGACCGCCAGTTTCAATACGCGCATGATATCTCTCCTTGAAAAAACTCGATCGAACCCGGAGAAACAGCATCCCGGGGTCCGAATATCCTCACATACTATAACCTGAATGTGGTTAAAAACAGCGGTATTTCACATTAAAAAGTGCAGTATTGGGGGAAATCGCGCAATCAGAGGTTGGCGTTCGGTTCCAGGCTGCGCCAGAGATACCAGCTTGCCACCGTGCAGAAGGGGCGCCACCGCTCCGCCATCGCCTCGATTTCGCCGGGCAGCGGCAGCGCCTTTAGGCCGTATGCCTGCCGGATGGCATTGCGGATGCCCAAATCGCCGGTGGGCAGCACATCATGACGGCGCAGGGCAAAAATCAGGAACATGTGCACGGTCCAGACGCCGATCCCCTTCACGGCGGTCAGCCGTGCCATCACTTCCTCATTCGGCAGCTCCGGCAAATCTTCAAAGCGGACCCGGCCGTCGCGCGTGTGCCGCGCCAGGTCCCGGATGTACTCGGTTTTCTGACCCGAAAGCCCGACCTTCCGCATCCGCGCCGGACGCAGCTTGAGGATGTTTTCGGGCGTAATCCTGCCGCCGGCCGCGCGCGCCAGGCGCCCAAAAATCACGTTTGCCACCCTACCGCTCAACTGCTGGTAAACGATGGATTTAACCAGCGTCTCAAAATCCGGGTCGCGGAATTCGATACGATAGTCTCCAACCCGGTCGATGATGCCGGCCAGCACCGGGTCTGACCTTCGGAGGTGGTGAATGGCTTTCTGTATCATGAAACACTCGGGGCGCGGGGGACGTCACCCCTATTGTACCGGCATGCGAATCCTCCTACTCTTGACCTTGGCTGGCGCTTTGTGCGCGCAAGCCCCTCCACAGAATCCGCCTCCCGCCGATGAGGCGCCCACAATCCAGGTGGACGTCAACGTGGTCAATGTGCTGGCCAGCGTGCGCGATAAGCGGGGCGGCCTGGTGGCCAACCTGGAGAAGAACGACTTCACCATATTCGAAGACGGCAAACAACAGGAAATCAAGTACTTCGCGCGCGAGACCGATCTCCCGCTGACGATCGGCCTGCTGATTGATGTCAGCGGCAGCCAGCGCAACCTGATCGATATCGAGCGCAGCGCCGCCTCGCAGTTCTTCAGCCAGGTGATCCGCAAGAAGGACGAAGCGTTCCTCATCAGTTTCGGTGAGGAGGTCGAGCTGCTTCAGGATTACACCAGTTCGGCTCGCCTGCTCAGCCAAGGGATGAACGGTTTGCGGGTGAGTTCCGGCGTGGGAGGCTTCGGTCCCGGGCCAGTGCCAACGTCCGGCGATCCGCGCGGCACGGTGCTCTATGATGCGGTCTTTTTGGCCGCCGATGAAAAGCTGCGCACGGAGGTGGGCCGCAAGGTGATCGTGCTCATCACCGACGGTGTGGACGAGGGCAGCCGCAAAAAGATCGAGGAAGCCATCGAGGCTGCCCAAAAGGCCGACGCCGTCATCTACAGCATCGATTACTCGGACCCCAGGGCTTATGGCAATTACGGCCCCTTCGGAGGATTCGGCGGCGGTGCCGGCGAGGGGTACCTGCGCAGGATGTCCGACGCGACCGGCGGCCACGTCTACAAAGTAGGCCGCAACCACTCCCTCAACGACGTATTCCAGGAGTTGCAGGAAGAAATGCGCAGCCAGTACTCGCTCGGCTTCACGTCCAGCAATGAGAAGCGGGACGGCACTTATCGCAAGCTCGACGTCCGCATGGCGAACAAGGACCTGAAAGCTCAGGTGCGCAAAGGCTATTACGCCGTCAAGCCGGAAGCGCGCTAGTGGTTCCGGTAACGCCGGCGGTCTTGCCCGCCGGTGCCTTTTCCAGGCGCATGGGAGACACGCGAGCACCGGCGGCAAGACCGCCGGCGTTACCAAGAGTGCCTACGCGCGAACCCGCTGGGCGAACCACTCGAAGGCGGATTCCAGCGTGGCGCTCCCATCCGCGCCGAGTACCTGAACGTGCACTTCGATGGCGGCACGCCCCCTCCGGGTTACCGTCTCCAGGAAGCGTTCCGCCTCCTCGGGCGGAGCGCTCGCGTGCGCGGTCAACTCGCCGGTAGCCGGCCGCCGATATTTGACGTCGGCGTGACGAACCACCGCCACATAGTCTGCCGCCGCTTCGCCGAAGCGGCTGAGCAGCCATTGGCCGCTAGCCGCCTCGGCGAGCGAAAACTGCGCGCTGGCGTGGACCGTCCCAAGGTGGTTGTGGTACTTCGGGTCCGCCGGCAGGGTGAGGGCAGCCTCGCCCGCCCGCAAGCCGAGGAACCGATTGAAGGGAATCGCCGAGACATCCATGCCGCCAGACTAACATGCGGTAAGGCGCGGCCAGAGGGCATACGCTAGCGGACCTGGCTGGCCGCGCCGGCCGTCCGTTCGGCGAAGTACGCCTCGAGCGCCTTCGCCATGGGCGGCATGGGCTCCAGGCCCAGCCGCTCCATCTTGGCGTTGGAAAGTGCCGAATACTGCGGCCGCCGCGCCGCGGTGCGATACTCGCGATGGTTGGTGGCCAGCACCAACGGGTCCACGCCCGCCGCCTGGAAGATCAAGCGCGCGAATTGGAACCAACTGATGGGCGCGCCGCCCCCGATGTGGAAGACACCGGTCTGGCCGCGCTCCACCAGATCGGCCGCGCGCGACGCCAGCAGCGGCGCGAAAGTGGGCGATGCCACATGGTCATGCACCACGCGGATCGGCTGTTGCGAGGCCGCCAGGCGCATCATCAGTTCCACGAAATTGCCGCGCGCCGTGTTGCGGCCGCCGGGCCCGTACACGCCCGAGGTGCGGACGATCAGCGCGCTATCCAGGTAAGCCCGGGCATACAGCTCTCCGGCGAGTTTCGAAACCGCATAAGCGCTCAAGGGATGCGGATGGTCGTCTTCGGCATAAGGAAGATGCGCGAAGCCGTCAAAAACGTAATCGGTCGAAAACTGCACCAGGCGCGCGTCCGCCTGGCGGCACGCCAGCGCCATGTGACGCACGGCCAGAGCGTTGATCTGAAATGCCGCCTCCGGCTCGCGTTCCGCCACGTCGACCTGGTTGTAGGCGGCGGAATTGAACACCACGTCGGCCTCATGCCCCGCCACCGCGCTTTCCACCGCGGCTCCATCCGTGATGTCCACGTCTCCCCGGTCAAAGCCGATCGTCGCGTAGCCGCGCGACTGCATCTCGCGCACCAGTTCGACTCCCAATTGACCGGCCGCGCCAAACACCACCGCTCGTCGGCTCATAGATAGTCTCCGAATACCATGGTGATCTTGCCGGACTTGCCTCCTAATGCCAGCGGTGCGCGTACAGCAGCGCCAGCGTGGCCAACACCATCAGCACTACCAGACCCAGGATGATGCGCTTGCGCGCGGGCGTCAGCCAGGACTCCACCGGGTCTTCCCGGCCGAGCACCGAATCGAGCAGCCGCTGCCGCGACGGACCGGGCAGGGCGCGCATCGCCTTGGCGATTTCGCGGCGTCCGCGCTGGTCGGCGATCAGGATGGTTCCGGAATTGCCTCCGTTGGTGGACTCGAGCAGTTTAGTCCGCAGGGAGGCGGGCACTTCTTCGACCGACCGGTACACCAGGTCCGCGCCGCCCGCCGAAATCAGCACCGTTGAGCTTTGATACATGCCCTTCGCCGCCGGATTGGAAGCCCCGCAACGCGGGCATGTCGCATCCTCTTCGGACAGAGTCTTGCGGCATTGCCTGCATTTCATCACGCCATCACCTTCGGCGCCCGCGTCTTGAGCGCCATTTCGCCCACGTTCTCCATGACAACCTGGATGAATCCCAGCGCCGCTTTCGAGAGCGCCTTGTCCCGCCGGTAAATCAGGCCCAGCCGCCGCACCATCGGCTCGGGAGCCAGCGTGATGGCAGCCAGTTTGCCGGTCGCCACCTCTTCCCGGCAATTGGAAATCGCCAGGAAGCTCACCCCCAGCCCCGCGATCACGAAGCGCTTCATCATCTCGGTCGAATCCAGCTCCATCGAGATGCGGATCCGATCTTCCACCGGTTCCAGCCACTGGTTCAGCCGGGTGCGCGTTTTTCCCTGTTTGGGCAGCAGCAGATAAAACTCCGTGACGTCCTGCGCCTCAACCGTTTTCCTTCCCGCCAGCGGGTGCCCGGCGGGGACGATGGCGCAGATCTCGTCCTTGTGAATATCCACCACCTGCAGTCTCTTCTCATCGACCGGAAGTTGCGTCAGCCCGAAATCGGCCGAGTTCTCCGCCACGGCTTCCACCACGCGCGAGGCGTAAGAACGGTCCACCTGCAATTGGACGGCGGGGAAGAGCTCCCGGTAAACCGAAAAGACCGTGGGCAGAATGTAGATGCAGGTGGCTTCGTTGGCCGCGATCACGAGTTCGCCGCGCGGGTTGGTTTCGAGCTCCGCGATGGTGTCCTGCGCGCGACGCCGCAACTCCAGCATCTGTTCGGCGTGCCCGGCGAAGATGCGGCCCGCCGTGGTAAGTGAAATGCGGCTGCCGAAACGCTCGAACAGGTCCGCTCGCAGTTCCTGCTCCAGTTGCCGCACTTGCGCGCTGATGGCCGGCTGCGTGCGGTAACACGTCTGCGCCGCCTTGGAGAAGCTCTTCAGCCTGACGATCTCCAGGAAAGTATGGAGCTGATCGAAATCCATAGGCGTCCGGTCCAAGGCCCGACAGGGCGTCCGATGACAACGCGGCGCACCGGTCTCCACTTAAATTCTGGATGGGCGGGATAGAAATTATCAATTTCCCCCGCACACCAGGGTTTGGTAAGTATTGTAGCAAAGGCCTCGGGAAGGTGCGGCCGTAGTCCTCGGAATCGTGACTTTCGCAGCCGCCCGAATTCGGGTGGGTTTCCCGCAGCGTCCCCCGCGGCGACCATAAACACTACCGTAAACGCTCCAAGAGCCCGGCCCACCGAAAGGGTGGCCGGGCTTTTGGCTGTTGCCCGTCAAGAAAAGCCGAGACGACTCTCGACACCAGCCCGCGCCGCGGAGTTGTTACGCAATTTGACACTCGTCCGAGTGGGATGATAAGTGTTGAATCTTCATAGGAGATCCAATGGCTGACGAGCAGAAGCCTGGGGGCTCGGAAGCGCCTTCTCCGCCGGTTGGAGAAGGCGCGAAACC
This sequence comes from Bryobacterales bacterium, assembly GCA_963843095.1. GTDB lineage: Bacteria > Acidobacteriota > Terriglobia > Bryobacterales > Bryobacteraceae > Bog-375. The sequence goes on along the minus strand of CAWJLI010000096.1, from coordinate 2,675 downwards.
GCCGGCCAAACCAGCCGCCGACGCCGCCAAACCGGCGCCTCCTAAACCCGCCTGCCGCGCCGCCCAAGCCGCCCGCCACCATGGCCGCCACTCCCTGGGATAGCGACCTCGCCCGCGCGGTGAAGGAGCGGTTCGGCGACGGCGTCCTCGCCACCTCGACCTATCTCGGGCAGAACTTCGTGGTCACCAGGCCGGAAGCCGCCGTGCCGGTGCTCGAATACCTGAAACTGGAAGCCGACTTCGACTACCTGGTGGACATCACGGCGGTGGATTGGCCCAAACGAGCCGAACGGTTCGACCTGGTCTACATCGTCTACAGTTTTCCGCACAACCAGCGCGTCCGCATCAAGACCCAAATCGCGGATGGATTCGAGCCGCCCACCGCCGTCCGGCGTGCACCTGACGGCCAATTGGCTGGAGCGCGAAGTGTTCGACATGTTCGGCATCCGCTTCGCCGGCCATCCGGACCTGCGGCGCATCCTGATGCCGGAAGACTGGCAGGGTTACCCTCTGCGCAAGGACTACGGCATCCTGCAGCAGGACGTACGCTGGGTGTCAGAGAACCTGGGCATCGAAAGCGGCCAGTAAAAACATGCCGGACACCTTCCTGGACTCGACCGAACTGGTCCTCAACATGGGGCCGCAGCACCCGTCCACGCACGGCGTGCTGCGCGTGATCCTCAAGCTCGATGGCGAAAAGATTCTCGGCACGGATTGCGTGATCGGCTACCTGCACCGCGGCGTGGAGAAGATCGCCGAAAACCGCACCTACGCCCAGTTCAACCCGTACGTCGACCGCATGGATTACGTGGCGGCCATCTCCAACGGTCTGGGCTATTGCCTGGCGGTGGAAAAGCTGCTGAACGTGGAAGCGCCGCCGCGCGCGCAGGCGGTGCGGGTGATTCTCACCGAACTGAACCGCATCGCCAGCCACCTGCTGTGGCTGGGCACCCACGCGCTCGATATCGGCGCCATCACGCCGGTGTTTTACTGCTTCCGCGAGCGGGAAGAAGCGCTGAAGATTTTCGAGCAGTATTGCGGCGCGCGGCTCACCACGCACGCCTTCCGCATCGGCGGACTGCAATACGAAACCTACGAGGGCTTCGAGCGGGACGTGAAGGAATTCTGCAAGATGTTCCTGCCCAAGGTGGACGAGTACGAAGAGCTGCTCACCAGCAACCGGATCTGGGTCGGAAGGCTGAAGGGCATTGGCATCCTCACCGCGGACGAGTGCAAGGAATACGGCGTCACCGGGCCGTTGCTGCGCGCGGCCGGCGTGAAATGGGACTTGCGCAAAGCGCAGCCGTACTCGGGCTACGAGAAATACGATTTCGAAATTCCCACCCGGGAAAACGGCGACACCTACGACCGGTACATCGTGCGCATGCAGGAAATGCGGCAATCGGTGCGCATCCTGGAGCAGGCGGTGGAAGCGATCCCGGAAGGGCCGATTCTGGGAAAAGTGGGCAAAGTGATCAAGCCGCCGGTGGGCGAGGCGTATGTTTCGATCGAAGCGCCCAAAGGCGAGCTGGGATATTACGTGGTGAGCGACGGCTCGACGCAGCCCTACCGGGTTCGCGTGCGGCCGCCTTCGTACATCAACCTGCAGGCCCTGGACAAGATGGTGCGCGGCGAGCTGATAGCGGACATCGTAGCGGTGATCGGCACCCTGGATATCGTGCTGGGCGAGGTGGACAGGTGAGGCAGTGGTGGGACAGGCTTCAGCCTCCATCGCCCGCTTGCGGGCGCGTTTGTCGCGGCTTCTCAGGCAGCGAGCTTAGACCTGATTGGCAGGCGTAGGCGCCTGCCCCACTAGGTTGTGCTTATGATCGGGCTTCTGAAGAAGATCTTTTTGGTGGACCTGGTTCAGGGACTGATGGTCACGTTCCGGAACCAGAATCCAAAATACATCTGCACCGAACAGTACCCGGCCGAGCGGCCCAAGATAGCCGAGCGGTATCGCGGCGCGCCGCGGCTGAACAACAACCCGGATAATGGCGAAACGCTGTGCATTTCCTGCAACCTGTGCGCGCTGGCATGCCCGGAGAACCTGATCGTGGTGACCAGCGAGCGCAATGAGCAGACCAAGCGCAAGGACCTGACCGATTTCACCTATGACCTCTCGCGCTGCATGTTCTGCGGCCTCTGCGAAGACGCCTGCCCGGTGGACGCGCTGGAACTGACGCAGGATTTCGAGCTGGCCAGCTACACCCGCGACGGCATGATCTGGGACCGCCAGATGCTCGAGGAAGGGCCGCGGCCGACGCAATACAAATGTTAGATACGGTGCTGTTTTACAGTTTCGCGGTGCTGGTATTGGGGGGCGGCATCCTCACCATCACCCGGCGCAACGCGGTGCACAGCGCCATTTCGCTGATCGTTTCGCTGCTGGGCGTGGCCGGGCTGTACCTGCTGCAGCAGGCGGAGTTTCTGTTCGCGGTGCAGATCGTGCTCTATGTCGGCGGCATCATGGTACTGTTCCTGTTCGTCATCATGCTGGTCAACCTGGATGACGCCGCGCACGTTCGCGAGTTCAACCGGCAGTGGGCGGTGGCGCTGGTTGCGGTAGCGGCGGTGGGCGCGGAAGGCATTTACTTTTTCCATCGCGGCGCGGCGTCGTTCCACATCGCGGAATCGGCGGCCGCGGCGCCGGCCGTGGCGGGCAACACCGAGGC
>CAWJLI010000095.1:0-36204 GCA_963843095.1 Bryobacterales bacterium | reverse complement strand
TTTATGTTAACCTACTCGACTTCATTTTTATTTCTATGTCTTCTACCTTGAGCCAAGATTACGTATTGCTCCAATCGTAATGAAGCTGGTCAGACCGGACTTCCTCAATCTTGCGTGCTCCTTGGGACCGAGCAGATCAGTTTCTCCCGGAACAGCCATTCCCTTGACTTCGAATCTTTCCATCATTTCAGGCCAGCTCTCGACCATGATCTTCATCAGTTCCGGATTAGAGAAAGACGTCCTCCTCGCTATGGTGTCGGATATCTATGCCGGCGAAGAAATAGATCGTCACCCGATATGCCAAAAAGAAGCCAGTTAGACCGCTCTGAGAAGTATTCTTTACCGGAAATTGGCGCCTCGGTCAAATGAAGGTGAATAATGCCCCAATCAGCCCATAATAAGTCTGTTCTATTTTGTCTTTTGCTTCCACTTATGTCATGATGCAATATTAGCCCTTTCCCCTGATAGGGATTAATATTATCACCACGTTCAATCAGATGGATGATATGTCTAAGGGCATGATTGACGTCTCGTGACATCTTTTTGGGAAATTTGTTGGACAGAGCCACCTTTCTCGGTTTCGGGTCAATGTATCGCAGTCTGAATCCAACCATCTGAGAAGATTATTGTTGAGATTGCCTATTTCTTGGCGATGCTTGAATCCAAAGCAATGAACGAGATCTGAGGCAATAGTGTCGAGGTTCAATAGAAAGTTGCGTGCGACTATGTTCTCGACGCTATTCATAATTCAATGAAGTCCTCTAACTCAAGCACCAGCAAGTCTCACCATGTCCTCCTTCCTCGGCCCTATGGTTTTGGTGCTACAAAGCCTATCTCCCCGTTGTCTTGTGCGTATAACTACTCATTCAGGTTGAGCAAGGTATTATGCCTCATTGCTGCAACCTCGAAACGGACGCCAACCGAGACCGGCCTCGATGTGTTTTGTCGGCCGAAGATACCAGCTCGGATTAGGAGCCTGTTCCCTTACAGGAAGATGGGCGTACCTTAACTTCAGCTGATACTTGCGTTGGATCATCGTCTCGTCGGCCCATCTTTCCATAGCCCAGCTTTACCGCAGGATAGAATTCTACCTTGATGTCAAGCCAGTACGCTAACTTGAGGTCGACCATGGCTTCACTTTCCGTTGGAAGTGCCTCTACGGTTACGGACCTACCATCTGCATGCCGAGTGTACTCAAGCGACGCGAACGACTCTGATGTCAGCAAGTAGGATGACCCTGATGGGATGCGCACCGAATATACCGCTACCTCGTTCAGATGACCGAGGTAGTTCTTTGCCTTGATATCTGGGTTGTGCCACGCTTTCAAGTCAGAGGGTGCCTCTTCCCCTGGCTCCCTGTATCTGTCGGTCCAGTTGTAGATCCAAAAAGGGATAGTGGGATTCTCAAGGAGAAGAATCGGATGTTTGCCCGCTTTCTCGATATCTTCCGCATAGCGTTTGACATTCTCCCAGTACTTCTCGGGCGATCCGCCATCTCGATTCCTTCTGGTTGAGCCTCTGAATGACCTCCATCAAAACACCGGCCGCTATGTGCTCGCGCATCGTCCTGGCGAACCAGTCCTCTCGATATACGATGGGCGCCATAGGGGGGGCTGGTGTACTCCCCTTTGCCACGTTTCTTAAGATTACGCTGCCGCTCGACAACTGTCTTTCCACGGCGTCAATTTTAGCAAAAAGTGGTAGGGGAACGCGGCAGATTCCTTTTCTAAAAGCATCCCTCGACGCCCATTTTCCGACCTCTATGAGCCTATGCTCGTCAATTTTTGCACTTCTGATGACATCGGTCATCATTTTGTCTATTTCATCAGCAATCTGGCCAATCCATTTTCCAAGGGCTTGAAGAGAATGTTAGAATGACCCTTCTTTCTTCACCGATCCCCTTCACTAAGTTGAATAGCGATCGATATTCCGAAAACTCCGGCCGTTCAATTCGCTGCTTCCATTGCCTTAGATCATCTCTCAGCTCTCTCAGTTTGCATTCTGCCGGGCACCCATTTGCTAATAGTGTCATAGACATCTCCCCTCGGCTCCCAGGAATCGGTCATAAATAGAGTCAGCAGGAAAAGCTGTCCATCGGTAGTTGATGACAAGTCATCACGACCCCACCCGGAATAAACCCGGCTGGATACCATTCTTTCTTTGGTAAGAGAGCGGGCGCGGTCAACGAAGCTGTCCAGACGCGCCCTGTATCCTTGTAGGTAGCTGCCTTGTGAGTGATACTGCCGTATGATCGCGATCAAGAGGTCAGTTGCACTCCCGATAGCGCGACCTGCTTGAAAGGGCTCGCTGCCGGCATGCGGGGTGGTGCCTGAAAGGACGTATCTGAGCAGACGAACCTGAAGGGAATTTTCCTTGAGGTACAATCGCGGCCGAAAATAGCAGTCATATATGAAACGACACAACAAGCGTCAATCCAATAGTTAAGGGCAACAGCAAAAAGAGCCTTTCGACTTCCTGTCCAATGAGTTCCCGCCTTCTATGTCTATTGCCGACTTCGCCTCTTCCCAGGATTCCGTAGTAATCTGAAAAGTCACCAGTTTTTCTCGCTTTAGGAAATACGGGTGGACATCAAACTCCGACTCCAACTCAGGAAACCATTTCAAGAGAACATCAAGCATCCATTCCATGCCAGTCTCGTCCCCACGATGAATACACTGCATGAGCATTACCGAGGTGTGGAGAAGATGCTGTTCGTAAAACCTTCCGGCGCCTCCCAATTCTTTCCATTCGACGACCGCGTTTTCCTCGAAAGAAAATTGTAATTTTTCAGAGATTCCCATGCCCCCACATAGAGGCGCAAAACGGAATCGTAAGTTCCGAAAAACGGAGGCCTAAGCGATGCGGGGTTGCTGGGGCCGTGCTCTATCACGCCTTGTTGTTCGATGCTCTTCACCCACCATGCACCGAGGTCTGCAAAGAATCGATACTTCAGGTCAATAGAATGGGACAGCAAGTCCGGGTGTGCTGTGTCGGCTAACCAAGCGAATAGTTTTGTTCGTGCGTACACCAGCTTCCTGAAAAATGAACCGTCATGAAAGATTTTTTTCCACGGCCAGCTGAGAAATGTCCGTAATACTTTCGCTCCATGTTTGTATACCGGGAGATTGAACGCCACCGATCGGTTACCTATTCGTGTATAGTTGTCGTGTTTTCCTTGCTCATCCGTAAATTCACTTGCTTTTACGAGCAGAATATAGAGATCCACTATCTCCCCGATGTAGACGGAGAAAGCTCCAGAATCGCCAATTTGGAGAGCCTGCCGGGCCTCTGCCTTGAAATCGTTAAATATCGTTTCCACACTGAGCTGCAAAGGTAGTTGCGGTTTCTTGAACTAAGGAGAGCTGGATAAGGATTTTCTCAAGCCACGAAGTTTACGGGGCCCCTGATGTTGCATAGGTCCACGGGCTCCTTTGTATTTTGAACCCGGCCTCAGGGGGTAAATGAGGATCATTGGGTCAGTGCCAGGCCCAATTCCGGCCTCTACATTATGATCATTTGATCGGGGCTGGTAGCCATTTGTTCTCTTAAGCCACATTCTACTCGCCCGTTCAAGAAGACGAAAGCGGACGTCCGCCAAGGCACGACTTCTTTTCAGTTGTTTCGTGACTGCGGGTTTGCCCAGGCCGAAATGGAAGGGGCCCACCCAAATGGCCGGTTCTTTCTGTTTGTCTGTTCCGACCCCATTCGCCTTGGGTAATAAACCCTGTTCTATTGCTGAGAGAAATAGGTTGCTTGCGAGATGTTCTTTCAGTTCTTTGGGCCATGCCACGTTAATCGCATACCGTTGAGTGTCTTAGACCGCGCCGACGGCCGTACGAATTCGAATGTCCTAAATATGAAGAACACGCTGAGCAGAAGATTAATCAGGAACCATATTCCATCAATGAGAATCCATGCAACCGAGATTTCGAATCGCATCTTTGGAATAAGCAGATACTGAGCGGCCATGAAAAAAATCAAGAACAACGCGCTAAGCGCCGAGACAACGGCAGCAGAATCGTGAGTAGATATGCAGGCTCGCCTTGGCAGCTTGACGTTGCTGTAAAAGAAGGATAACAAATGCAATGACGATGGGATAAACCAGACCGGCCACCGCAGCTTGTACCGACCAGAGAGCAGAAAAGTATGTCACCAAGTCGGTAACGCTGATGCTCGGAGAAACATTTGGCAGCCAATCAATTGGCAAGAAACATAACGCAGTTGCGCCAAGGAACAGGGTGGCGAGCATTGCAAGAGGCCATCGCAAAGGCTTTTCCGAAACGCGATTCAAGCTCTGCCGAAGAAGGGTGTAGGAGTACTGGTTCCTAATCGGATTATTAGAACGCCAATCAGCCTCATCCTTGCGAACGCGGTACTGAAGCGTGTGCAGAAGACGGCCTAACGTTTTGTCCCTCCCGACTCTTGTCCAGGGTTGCCGAACCCCCTTGTGTTCAGGGTGAGAGGCCCATCTACAACGGCATTCACGATGCTCTCGAGAAGCTTCCGTAATGTCACCGACACAAATGGGTCGTCCGCCTTCTGTGACCTCGCCCCAGTAGTTCAGCAGTCTACCAGGCTCCAAAGCCGTCAAAACCCGTCTTTCTTATGAAACCTTCACTTTTCAAGTAGGGCCTTCAGCAGCCCAAGTTCCTTTTCAAAGGTTACATTCTCCTCGTCCATGAGTTTCTTGATTGCCTCAGCTTGCCGCTCATGATCATAGGCCTCGAGTGCCATCCCTGCAAGTTCGCGTTCTCCGACGATACTCGCTTGCAGCTTCGCTATCCTCTCACTGTGCTTGTTCACAAGTTCAGTTATCGCGTTTTGAACCGTTCTTGATGTTTCCGGCGGCAAAAGCAACTGAGCTTTATATCCAGGCACGTAGCTGAGGATATTCTTTACCGTGGGAATTCCCGACCCGATCTTGCGCCCGCGCACCACGCGATTCAGATAATTGAGCGCGATCGAAAACGACAGGCCGGCCACCAGGTTGGGGACGGTTTCGCCCTTATGCAGCCAGCCTGTGACGTCGCGCTCCATGAAGACCGTGCAGCGCTCGCCCAGGCGGGTAGGGCTAGCGGAGGCCAGCGCCAGCTTGGCGAATTCGCCCTTGATGTTGACGCCCAGCTTCTCGGCCTGCTCTTCCAGGAAGGAGCCTGTGCCCGCCGCGCAGGCCTCGTTCATGGCGAAGTCCACCACCACACCGTGCTCGATCGAGATGAACTTGGAATCCTGGCCGCCGATTTCGAAAATCGTGTCCACCGGCTCACCGCCCAAGGTGCTGGAGATGTGAATGGCGCCGGTTTTGTGCGCCGTGATTTCGTCGTTGACGGAATCGGCGCCGACAAATTCGGCGATCAGCTCGCGACCCGAGCCGGTAGTGCCCACGCCGCGAACTTCCAGGCGGTCGCCCCACAGCCGTTCGACTTCGCTCAGGCCCTGCTGCACGGCCTCGATGGGCCGGCCGGCCGTGCGCAGATAAACGTCGTGAATCACGGTGCCGGATTCGTCGATCGCCACCACGTTGGTGGAAACCGACCCGATATCCAGGCCCAGATACGCCGGGATGGGCCGGCCATCGGCCGGCGGAGTGTAAATGCCCACCCGGTCGCGCAACTGGATCACGTTTTCGGTCGAGAGCGGCCGCGAATCCTGCACCGGGACTTCGGAATCGTGCTGCCGCAGGCGGTGAATTTCGAGAATCGAGCGCTTGCGCGTCTCTTCGGCCTCGAGAATGGCTGTGCCAATGGCGCCGCACCAGGCGTACTGTTCGGGGATGAGCAGCTCTTCGGGGCGCAAGTTGAAGGCTTCCGCCAGCGCCCTGGTCACGCCGGCGTTTTGGGACACCGCACCGATCAGCGCCACTGGCGCTTCCACTTTGCGGCCCTTGACGATGGAGCTCTTGAAATTGCGCGCCACCGCGTCGCACAGGCCGCGCAGGATTTCGGCCGGCTGGTAACCCTTCTGCTGGGCGTGGATCATGTCGCTCTTGGCGAACACCGAGCAACGGCCGGCGATCCGGGCGGAGGAACAGGCGCCACACACCAGGCCGCCCACCTCTTCCACCGAGTACTGCATGCGCAGCGCCTGCTGGTCGAGAAAAGAGCCCGTGCCGGCAGCGCATTCGCCGGAGCGATCGTAATCCTGGATGCCGGTCGCGTCGAGGCGTATGTATTTCGAGCTTTCGCCGCCGATTTCAAACACCGTGCGAATCTGCGGATAAAAGGCCGCCATCATGCGCGCGATGGCCTTGAATTCGTTTTCGAAGAACAGGCCCAGCACCTTGGCGATGGTGCGGCTGCCCGAGCCGGTGACGCGTATGCCTTCCACGCGCACTTCGGGCACGGTCTCGTAGAACTCGTCCAACAGGTCGTAAGTGGATTGGATAGGACTGCCGGAGATGCGGCGGTAATCGGAGAGGACCAGCGGGCGCCCATCGAATTCCGTCAGGCGGAACTCCGGACGGGCGGCGCAGAGGCTTTCCAATATTCCCCGATCGGCGATTTTACCCAGGGCAGCGAGCTTTAGGCTGATGGCTCCAATGTCCAGCCCGAGATTGATACCCATTCTATACAGTGTGCTGCGGGACTCGGCAAGTTTCAATCAATCAGATCTGAATTGCCGAAATCAGGCCCTGAACGGAGTGGGGCGCAGGGTAGAGGGGATGGTACGCGTGTAGGATTTTGCGACAGCCTCAATGGGGCAGGTCCCCGACCTGCCAACGGCCTGAGCTCCGTCGCTCCGCCGACGTCGCCCTAAGCCGCCAATCGCCGTTCTCAGCGACGCAAGCAGGCTAAGCCGCCGCAACCCGCGGTGTCACCGCTTTCTCGATTTCCCTCTGGTGGGCCTGCCGTGTGGTCCGGAGTTCGTATTCGAGCTGGAGACCGAGCCAGAATTCGGCAGACGTCCCAAGGTATCGCGCCAGGCGAAGAGCGGTGTCGGCTGTAATTCCCCTTCGGCCGCGCACCACATCATTGAGGCGAGTCGCCGTGATTCCCAATGCCTTGGCGAGCTGGTTCACGCTCATGCCCAACGGTTCGAGAACATCCTCGCGTATGGTCTCGCCCGGATGAGGTGCTGGTATTAAACTGGCCCTAGACATACATTCCCAATAGTAGTCCGTGCCGCCGCCGTCGGCTATCCTGGAACTTCCTCTTCAATGCGCCGTTACGTCATTCTCAGCAATCGCAAGCGGGTGGTCATCGCTCTCGTGCACACGGTGGCGTTTCTGCTGCTGGCAGTGTACACCGGGACACTACTGGTTCGGCCGTTGCACGGCGGTTCGCCCGCATCGGGGTGGATCATCGCCGGGGTTTACGTGGGCATCGCCACGGCGCTGCTGGTGCTGGCCGCCATCAGCGGCAATGCCATCGAGCGGATCTACTTCGGGCTCTGCACCACCAGCGCCGGGTTCGGCCTGGCGCGGCAGATTCTGGGCGATGCCGGCATCCCCGCCGCAGTCTATGTGCGGGTGGCGATGTTGGCCTGCGCGGTGGCGATGGGCATGGTGATTTTGCGCGAATACAGCGGCGCGGCTGCGGCCGGCAAGCGTTCGCCCGCGGATTAGTCACAGCGCCGGAACCGCGAGTCAGAGCAAACCGACGAACTGGTCCACCGACATGCCTGACGCGCGGATGAGGGCTCGCAGCGAAACGGCGGGCAGCGATGACATCTAGACCGGAACCTCAATTTCGCGGACTTCAATGGTCGGCGGCATTCCGTGAGCCGCGCGCGTCGCGAGGCAACCGGCGATGGCTTCGCGGATATTGTCGAGAGCTTCCGCCTCTGTCCGCCCCTCGGAGATGCAGCCGGGGATCGCTGGGCATTCGGCCACCAGCATGCCGGTTTCATCGGGCTCCAGCGTCACGAGGAAGCTTCATAGTTCAATCTTATCAGCAACAAGTCTCTTCCAGCGGCGAGAGGCCACCGTGCTGGAATATCGGATTTTCGTGTCTGAAAATCAGACACGAATGGGCTTTTCCAACAGCGCAACTGCTTTCCTTTCAATACGGCCTTTCTCGTGCAACTGATCTGTAACGAAGGGAGAAGTATCTTGAGCGATCCATCTACGTACTGGCTAACCATCACCAACGTTGGGTTGGGGGTGGTGACGTTGATTTGCTGCATCGCGGTGGCCTTTGGCGTTGTGCAGGAACTGGCCGCCAAACGGAAGAAGAAGGCGGCGTTTTCGACCCTCGACCACGAGGTGTCCGACCTGGCTGCCTCCTATAGCGACGGCCATGCATTCCACTTTCCGCAACTCGGGTTGACCATGGCGGATGGCGGCGAACCGGCCGCGGAAAAAGAACCCGGGAAAGAAAAAGAGCGGTAGCCGCCATGACCTGCCCCTTCCTCAGAGAAGCTCAGGTCAAATTCTGCCACGCATCGAGCGTGCGGAAACTGATTCCGCTGAGTGTGGCGCCGGCGGGCGTTGTGCGCGCGGAGGAAAAATGCTCCTCGGCTGCCTACCTCACGTGCCGGGTGTATCAATCCCACTCCATGGAAGGACCCGCGGACGGGCCGTGCCCGTGCCTGGGAGAGTCGCTGATGCAATACTGCGCTGCGGCGCCGGTGGCGAAGCTGGTGCCGTTCAGCGAGTCGCTGCTTTCGCGCTGCGGCAACGACAGTCACCGCTACTGCGAACTCTACGGCTCGATGGCCCACCCGGTGCCCGTCGGCGACGAAGTGGACGGAATCGCCATGCCGCCGGAACTGCGTTACGCGGCCAACCATCTGTGGCTGGAAGTGGGCGAGGGCGGCCAATGCCACGCCGGCATCGACGCATTTCTGAGCCGCGCGATCGGCAACGTGGAACGCATCCAATATGTGTGGCAGCAGGGTCTGCACCGGCCGGCGGCAATCCTGACGGCGGGCGGCACCGATTGGGAAGTGGTGTTCCCCAATCCGCTGCTGCTGACCGGCTGCAACCTGTACTTGCGCGCCAACCCGGGCCGCCTCGCGGCTGAACCGTACACGGCGGGATGGCTGTTCGAGGGGAGCGTGGTCGAAGGCACCACCGACAACCTGATGCAAGGCGCGTCAGCCAGGGAATGGATGGAACACGACGTGCGCCGCATCCACGAAGCTGTGCAGCGCGGCTCTGGCATGGCCGCCGATGGCGGGCTGTTCGCCGTGGGCGTATTGAACTGCCTGGATCGCGAATCCAGGCCGGCCCTGTTTCACGAGTTTTTCTCGCCGTTCGCGAGCGGGAAGAGGATCTCCGATGATCGGCGGTAAAATCGCGTTTGCGTCGGGAATGCTGCTGGCGCTGGCTGGCGGCTGGCTGGCATTCCCGCGCATTCTGTATCAAACCCGGCTGCAGCCGGTCAATTTCAGCCACAAGATACATGCTGAGAAGGCCGGCGCCAAGTGCGAGGATTGCCACTCGTTCCGCGAGGACGGAACCTATGCCGGCATCCCCACGCTGGATAAGTGTTCGGGTTGTCATGCCGCCGCCATGGGCGCCACGGCGGAGGAAAAGAATTTCATCGACCAGTACGTGACGCCCAACCGCGAGCCGCAATGGCTGAGCTACGCGCGGCAACCGGAGAATGTCTACTTTTCGCACATCTCGCACGTCAAGCTGGGCCACGTGAAGTGCGAGCAGTGCCACGGCAATGAAGGCGGCACCGGCGCGTTGCGGCCATACCAGCAGGACCCGATCAGCGGCTATTCGCGCGACATCTGGGGGCGGCCGGTGGCGCCGGTAGGCCTGCGGACCGAAGGCGGAATGAAGATGGACGATTGCGTGGACTGTCACCGCCGGCAGGGCCTGGAATACAGTTGCTTGGGTTGCCACAAATGACGACGACGCGGCGTAACCTTCTCAAATTCGTGGGCGGCGGAGCGGCGGGCGCGCTGCTGACGCCGGCGCCGTGGCGGCTGATCACGGATACCGCGCTGTGGAGCGAAAACTGGCCGGGAATTCCGCGGCCGGGGCATGGCGAGATTCGCGCGCGCTTCACCCACTGCACGCTGTGCCCGGCCGGATGCGCGGTGCGCGCGCGATGCGTCAACGGGCAGCCGGTATCGCTCGCCGGCGTGAAACCGCACCCCATCAGCCACGGTGCGCTGTGCCCGTGGGGCATCGCCGGACATCATCTGCCTTATCATCCGGCGCGCGTACGGCAAGGGCCGGTGAAGGAAGCCCTGGCGGCAGTGGCACGGGCGATTTCGCAGAGAGGCGCCGGCGAGCGCGTCGCGGTGCTCGATCTACGTCCCGGCCGCACGGTTTCCTGGACCTACCGCCGCGCCATGGCCGCAATCGATAATGGCCTCTACCTGGCGCCGCGCCAGCCCGATTATTCGATCGACCTCAACGCGGCCCGGACCGTGGTGAGCTTTGGCGCTCCGCTGTTCGATGGTTGGGGCACGCCGGGCAACGTGTTCGCCGCGCGCGCCAATTTCCGCCTGGTGCAAATCGAGCCGGTGGAAACGCGGACAGCGGCGCTCGCCGATGTGTGGCTGCCCATCCGGCCAGGCACAGAAACGACAATGGCGGCGGCCCTCGCCGGCGAAACCACGATCGCGGAAGCCGCGCGTGTAACCGGCGTGGACGAGCAAGCCATCGGCGCGGTGAAGGAAGCCATCGCCAGCGGCCCGGCGGTGGTGCTGGCCGCGGACCCTGCCTCGCCGCTGATGAGCTTGAACGCGAAACTTCACGCGGTGGGGCATACAGTGGTGGCGCGGCGTGAATCGCCGTTGCCGGAGGCATGGAAGAAAGCCGCCCCAGCGACGGAAATGGCCGCCGCGCCGGACCGCGCGATCCGCGTGCTGCTGATCGACGAATCGCTGCCCGGTGGATACGTGCCGTGGCAGGAAATCCAACCGAAGTTGGCGGCGAATGCCGTCGTGGTGGTGTTCAGTTCGTCGAGCGAGGGCTACGGGAGGCACGCCCAATGCGTGCTGCCGGCGCCTGTGTATCCGGAAGCGGCCGAAGACGTTGGACCCGCCATCGACACGGTAGCCGCGGTCTTTCGAATTGCCGCGCCGCTGGTCGCGCCGGTGGTTCCGGTGGTGAATCCGGGCGAGCTGGTGGCGCGGATCGCAGGCCTGCCGCAAACCGATCCGCTGCGCGAGCGCGCCGACGCCATTCACAAAGCGGGTTGCGGAACGCTGCTTAGCTATGCGGACGGAAAATCGACGCCGTTGAAAGCGGTAACCGCCGATGATTTCTGGAAAACGCTCAACCAGGGCGGGTGCTGGATGGACGATTCAGGCAAGAAAGCGGCGCCCGGCAAGCTTGAGTTCCCCGCTGCCGGCGCACAACCGCATGACGATCTGCCGCTGACCGTGGTGGCGGCGGAGCCCAGGCACAGCGGTCTGGAATCGCCGCTGATGTCGAAGCTCGAACGCGAGTCGAACCTGCGGATGACCGCCAACGCGCTAGCGATCTCGCCCGCCGATGCCCGTTCGAACGGCATCGAAAATGGCGGCCGATGTGTGCTCGAAACGGCCTGCGGCCGGTTGAGCGTGGTGGCCACGATTGATCCAGGCGTGCCGGCCGGCGTGGTGGAAGTGGCAGGCGGGCCGCGGATGGCCGATCTGTGCGGCGCGAGCCAGCGCGCCAGGGTGGTGCGAGCATGACGGCGCAAAATCAGCTCCGGCGAGTGGCGCGGTACGGCATGTCGATCGATATCGACAAGTGCAACGGCTGCGGCGCCTGCATGATGGCCTGCGCGGTCGAGAACAATATCCCGCCGGCGCCGGAAGCCGCCAATGATCGCCGGGGCGTCACCTGGATTCGCGTCTACAAAGTGGATAACCACCGCGCGTATCCGGAACGGCGCACGGCATTTGTGCCGGTTCTGTGCCAGCAGTGCGGCCACGATACGCCTTGCGTGCACGTCTGCCCGCAGCAGGCGGTGGATGTGGACCCGCAAACCGGCATCGTGGGCCAGATGCCGGAGCGATGCCTCGGCTGCCGCTATTGCATGGTGGCCTGCCCGTATCACGCGCGGTATTTCAATTGGTGGGATCCGAAGTGGCCGGCCGGCATGGAGAAAACGCTCAACCCGGACGTCGCGCCGCGCATGCGGGGCGTGGTGGAGAAATGCAATTTCTGCCACGGCCGCTGGCATGCCGCGCAGCAGAAAGCCGCGGCCGCCGGCCAAACCGAAATCGATGCGGCCGATTACGTCCCGGCCTGCGTGGAAGCCTGCCCCACCGGCGCGCTGCGCTTCGGCGATCTCAACGATTCGTCGACCGAAGTCGCGCAAGACGCTCAGCGCCCGGAGAGCTTCCGCCTGCTCGAGAAGATCGGCACCGAGCCGAAGATTCATTACCGCTCCCGGCGCGACTGGGTGCGTGAGATCGCGAGCGCTCCCCGGCCCGAAGGAAGGGATGGCCTCCGTGGATAAGGAACTCATCACGCGCGGTCTGCGGCGCTCCTCCACCGGACGATTCCTGCTTTGGATTCTTCCCTGGGCCGCCTTGCTGCTGTTCGGGCTTTACTGCGCCGGGCTGTGTCTGGTGAAGGGGTTGAACCAGACCAACATGGACAACCGCTTCGTATTCGGTCTCTGGATCTTTCTCGACCTGACAGTCATCGCGCTCGGCGCGGGCGCGTTCTTCACCGGGTTCCTGCTCTACATTTTGAAGGTCGAAGAGCTGCGCTCGGTGATCAACAGCGCGGTGGTCATTGGCCTAGTGTGCTACAGCGGCGCGATGGCCGTGCTGGCGGTGGATGTCGGCCAGCCGCTGCGCGCGTGGTTCACCTTCTGGTATCCCAACGTGCACTCCATGCTGACGGAAGTCACCTTCTGCATCAGTTGCTATCTGACCGTGCTGCTGATCGAGTACCTGCCCATCGTGCTGCGCAACCGCAAGCTGCGCGAGGTGCCTTCGTTCCTGGTGTTCGAGTACGAATTGCACAAGGTGACTTACGTGCTGGCCGGCGTGGGTACGTTCCTTTCGTTCTTCCATCAGGGCTCGCTGGGCGGTTTGTATGGCGTGCTCCGCGGCCGTCCGTTTGCGTTCCGCGAAGGACTGGCGGTATGGCCCTCCACGTTCTTCCTGTTCATCCTTTCGGCGGCGGCGGTGGGGCCGAGCTTCATCCTGCTGACCACCTGGCTGGTGGAAAAACTTTCGCGCAAACGGCTGGTGAGACCCGACGTGTTCCGGCGGCTGGCGCGCATCTCGGGCCTGCTGCTGGCCGTGTATGTACTGGCCAAGGCGGTGGACACGCTGATCTGGATCAACCGCACTTCGCCTGGGACCGGCTTTCAGGCCTGGCAATATTACAGTTGGAAACCGTTCGGCACCTGGATCCTGTTCGCTGAAATCGTGCTATTCGGCCTACTGCCCGCGCTGGTGATGCTGACGCCGCGGTTGCGCGCGCACACCGGCTGGCTGGTGACGGCGGCGGCCATGGCCTGCTGCGGCGTGGCGCTCAACCGCTTCGTCATGACGGTGCAGACGCTGGCGTTGCCCACGCTGTCGTTCGATCCCTACCTTTCTTACTTTCCGAGCTGGCAGGAAATCGGGACCTTCCTGGCGGTGGTGGCATATGGAGTTTTGGTGTATTCATTTTCGTTCCGCTACTTCAACCTGTTCCCGGAAGAGCGTGAACTCAGACTCGAAGCGGCGGCGCAGGAAGAAGAAACCGCGCTGGCCGGGAGGTATTAGAACCGTGTTGCCGTGGAATTATGGCTTTGACTGGAATGCCGGTCACATCATCTTCCTGGGCGCTTTCTACGCCGTGCTGGCGGTGGTGGCCACAACGGTGGCCTGGGCGGCCGTCCACTCTTGGAGCGCGTTGCGCACAGACCAGGCGGAAGCCATCCGCTGGCATGAAGATTTTGAAAGCATGCCCGCCTGCGACCGGGTGTGCCGCCACGTCCTGACCGGTGAGTTCCTGGACCGGAAATGCCAGCGCGCGTTCTGTTGCGGGGGATGCGAAACGCATGCCAAGCTGATCGAGCGGAACCCGCTGCCGCGGGTGGAAGAGCCGCAGGAAGAGGTTTGCGGCATGACGTTTCCACTGGACCGCTTCTACCATCGCGGCCACACCTGGGCGCGGCTGGATCGGGATGGAACCGTGCTGGTGGGGCTCGACGAGTTGGGCACGCGCCTGCTCGGCCAGCCGGATGCGCTGCGGTTGCCGAAACCCGGCCGCCGCGTCCACGCCAACGGCACCGCGTTTCGGGTGCGCCGCCGCAACGCCAAAGTACGCGTGATGTGCCCGGTGGACGGCAGAGTGGTGGAAACCGGGAGCGCGGCGCGCGGCTGGTACCTGCGAATCAAGCCGGACAGCAAGAACGTGCAGGCCTTCCAACACCTCCTGCGCGGCGCTGAAATCAAGCCCTGGATCCAGCTTGAAATGGAGCGTCTGCAACTGGCG
Organism: Bryobacterales bacterium; assembly: GCA_963843095.1. GTDB lineage: Bacteria > Acidobacteriota > Terriglobia > Bryobacterales > Bryobacteraceae > Bog-375. The sequence goes on along the minus strand of CAWJLI010000095.1, from coordinate 21,866 downwards.
CTCACTGCCGAAGGCGCAGCCCCCGCGCTGGCCGATGGCGGCGTCCCGGTCTCCGACATCGCCGCCGCATATCCCGCCGCCGATTGGGACGCAGTCTGCGGCGAAATGTTCCTCGAAGGGTAACGCCGCAGGGCGGGTCCCCGACGTGGCATCGGCGCGCCGATCGCCTACGCGAAGTCCCCTCCCAGTTCCGCCAGTTGCGCGGCGGTGAGTGGCTGCTCGGCCTGGAGGCTGGGATGGTCAATCACAATGCGCGCGCCGCTCGCCCAGCGCGCCCGCTGCTCGGGCGTCAGCGGAAACTTGATGTATTGCACCGAGCTCAGCCGGTCGGTCGCAATCTGCCGCGTATCGAAAGTGGCGCGCGTAGGCGCCAGGTCCGCCACGGCGATCCAAACGTGCTCTTCGAGGCCGCGCAGTTCGCGCAGCCGTACATCGCGCTCGCGCGGCGATTCGTATTCGATCAGCAGGCAGGCGGAGAGATCTCCCGGGTTGGGAATCAGCTCGTTGTATGTGTCCACCTCGTGCCGGATCGCCTCCGCCAGCGCCATCCGCTCAATCCGCATCATCTCCTGAATCTGGTAGCGCACGGTCTCGCGGTTTTCGAAAAGAAACGTGAGGTGGCCGCCCACGCAAATGCGCCGGCGGTCCTTGAGCGCGATCATTTTCGGCCGCAGCTCCGGGCGCTCCAGCTCATACTCGGCGATGTTCTTGATCTCGGAAACTTCAATCGGCTTCATTCCGGCTTTGACTCCACGGGGTTGGGAAAGCCATCAGCGCGGTAGGCGCGCGCCAGCACCTGGATGGGATGCATCGGCCGCCGCCCCAGCGCCTGCTGGATCTGGATGGAGGCCAACGGGCAATCGCTGGCCCAGACGTCGGCGCCGGCCTCGCTGAAAGCGTCGAAAGCCTTCTTGCCGGCCAGCAGCGAAAGCGGGAAGAACTCGCGCTTCATGGCCCAGGTGCCGTCGTGCCCCGAGCACTGCTCGATCAACGTGATTTTGGTCCCGGGAATCAGCCGCATCATGTCGCGCGAGCGGTACCCGATGTTCTGTGCGCGCAAATGACACGGCAGATGATAGGCGATGCTGCCCGGCGAGGATCGGAAATCGCGATTGAATTTGCCCTGCTGCTTGAGCTCGAAGAGGAATTCGCAGATGTCGCGCGCCGCCGCGGCCACCTCGCGCGCTTCGGGCGTGCCCACCAGTTCGGCGTACTCCTTGCGCAGCATGTACGAGCAGGTGGGATCGATGGCGACCACCTTCTTGCCCGCGCGCACTTCCGGTAGAAGCGCCGCCACGTTTTGTTCCGCCATCCGCTTGGCCAGTTCGAGATCGCCGGATTCGATGGCCGGCATGCCGCAACAGTTCTGCCGCGGAACCCCCAGCGACACGCCATTCCTGGAAAAAACCTCGACCGTGTCCTTGCCGATTTCCGGGTCGTTATAATTCACCGAGCAGGTGTAGAAAAGCACCGCCTGATTCGGGTCACCCGCCGGCGGGGGCTGCTTGCGATACCAGTCTTCGAACGTCTCACCGTGAAACTCGGGCAGGATCTTCTCGCGGTGGATGCCGAGCACTTTTTCCAAGCCCACGCGCAGCAGCGGCTGGCGATTGGCCCAGTTCGACAGGCCGGGGGTCATGCCGGCCATGCGGCCGATCCGCTCCGGCTGCGCCAGCAGGCGGTTCCGCAGCGGGATGCCGCGCTCCTTCCGGCGCACCGCGTTGGCGCGGATCATCAGGCGCGGAAAATCGAGCTGAAACTCGTGCCGGTCATCGGGCGTGTAGGGGCACTTCACGTAACAGATCTTGCATTGGAAGCAGAGATCGATGACGCGGTCCCGCTCGTCGCGCGTGAGCTGGCGGACGTCGCCCGCCCGCTCCACCGCCTGGAACAGCGCGGGAAAGCTGGAACATAAGTTGAAGCAAAGGCGGCAGCCGCTGCAGATCTCGAACACACGGTCGATTTCCTGCTGCAAGGCGGGCTTGTCCCAATAAACGGGCTGGTTGGGGTTGTAACAGAGGCCGTCGGTCGGCGTGCCTTTGATGACGGACATGTGCGACTCCAAGCCGTCGCAGACCGCCTGCTCGCGGCCGCGGCGGCACGGCATTCTTCCTGGTCTGGCTGCAACTGCCAGGCAGCGGTTGGCCACAACCGGCAAACCGCCAGATGGGCGCTAGGCGATGCTCTTCAGACCCTGCGTGAAGCGCCCGGCGTGCGATTTTTCGGCCTTCGCCAAGGTCTCGAACCAGTCGGCAATCTCGGCGAAGCCTTCTTCGCGGGCGGCTTTGGCCATTCCGGGATACATGTCCGTGTATTCGTGCGTCTCGCCGGCGATGGCTGCCTCGAGATTCGTGGCCGTGTCGCCGATGGGCAGGTCGGTGGCGGGATCGCCGACCGGCTTCAGGTAGTCCAGGTGGCCATGTGCGTGGCCGGTTTCGCCTTCCGCGGTGTCGCGGAACAAGCCCGCGATATCCGGATAGCCTTCCACATCGGCCTGCTTGGCAAAATACAGGTAGCGGCGGTTGGCCTGCGATTCGCCGGCAAACGCCGCCTTCAGATTGTCGTGAGTCTTGCTGCCTTTCAGTGTGGCCATAGTTGTGTTTCCCTCGTTCGAATGAATCGCGCGGGGTTCGGCTCAAAATGCGACCGCCCGCACTCATCAGGTTATCTCCAAACCCCAGCCGGTGGGTGAGGCATGCTCACTTGCCCACGCCCGTTTGCGGGCGCGTGCTTGCCACACCGGCGCGGCCCGGCCGCCCCGGCTTTCCCTACTGGAGCCTTCGTGTCCACGCGGCCAGCGCCGCCAGCAGTTTTTGGATCGATTTTCCGGTTTGCTCGTCGGTCAGGTGTCCCGCCGCGTCGAACTTCTGCGCCGCGCCGCCGATCATCACCTCCGGCTTGTTTAACGCGTGCATATCGAGGAATACGAAACACTGCCGCAAATGATATTGCGCCCGCGCCGTCCCCAACGGGCCAAGCGAAGCGCCCATCACGGCCGCCGGCTTCCCCTGCCAGCAACTGTCGCCATATGGCCGCGAGCCCCAGTCAATCGCGTTCTTCAGCACGCCGGGAATCGAGTAGTTAAACTCCGGCGTCACGAACAGAATCGCGTCCGCCGCGCGCACCGCAGCCTTCAATTCGATGACGCGCGCCGGCGGCGACGTCTCGTCATCCTGGTTGTAAACGGGAATGCCATCGAGATCGAAAATCTCCACCCGCACCCCCTCCGGCGCCAGCGCCTGCGCCGCGCGCAGCGCAGCGCGGTTCAGCGAGCCCTTGCGCAGGCTCCCCGCAATTCCCAATACCGTCACTGTTGGTTCCATGTGTTCAGTAAGATGCCCACGATGATCGAAAGGATGCGGGCGCGTTAGCAGACGTGGCGCACGCACTTGTGCGTGCCGCGTCGGCATTCCTGCCGACGCCCGGCTGCCGCGGCGCTGGTGTCGAGAAGAGTCTCGACACGGCACGCACGAGTGCGTGCGCCACATGCGTCGCCAGGCATCGGCACGGCTTATTCGTGACGGGACCTCAGGCAAGCCTCCGCCAGCCGCGCACGCTATCATAAATAGGAAAGACCTCCCGCATGGCTGTAAAACCCGATCCACAAATGGGCGTCAATAGCTGGCTCGAAGAAGAGCTATATCGGCAGTACCTTCTTGACCGCTCCGCCGTAGACGAAAGCTGGAAAGAAGTGTTTGACTCGAGCGGCGCCAGCGTCGCTCCTTCGCGGCAGCCAGTGTCTCCGAAGCCGTCCGCCACGGTGCCGTCAAAACCCGCGCTGGAACCTCCCGCGGGCGGCCAGTTGCAGCCCCTGCGCGGCGCCGCCGGCCGGATCGCGGAAAACATGGCGGCCAGCGTATCCATCCCGCTTGCCACCTCGCAGCGCACCGTCGCGGTCAAGGTGATGGATGAGAACCGGCGTATCATCAACCAGCACCGCACCATCCTCGGCTTGAGCAAGGTGTCCTACACGCACTTGATCGGTTGGGCATTGGTCAAGGCGCTCGAGGAGATTCCCGGCCTCAACCAGGCTTACGCGGAAAAGGATGGCGCGGCTTACCGCGTGGTGCACCCGCACGTCAATCTCGGCATCGCTGTGGACGCCGCCGGCAAGGATGGCGCGCGCAACCTGCTGGTGCCCAACATCAAGAACGCCGGCGCGCTGAACTTCCAGGAATACCTGAACGGCTTCGACGACCTGGTCGCCCGCGCCCGCACCGGCAAACTGATCACCGCCGATTTTCAGGGCACCACCATTTCGCTCACCAACCCCGGCACCGTCGGCACCATGTCCTCCAGCCCGCGCCTGATGCCCGGCCAGGGCGCCATCATCGCCACCGGCGCCATCGACTATCCGGCCGAATACCATGGCACCGCCGCGGAAACGCGCGCCACCCTCGGCATCAGCAAGGTGATGACCCTCACCTGCACCTACGATCACCGCATCATTCAGGGCGCCGAATCGGGCGCGTTCCTGGGCAAGGTGCAGGCGCTGCTCGATGGCGAGGACAGCTTCTACGAAGAGATCTTCGATCATCTGCGGATCCCGCACCAGCCGGTGCATTGGGAGACCGACCGCCGGCCGCGCCTGCGCCGGCGCCGCTTCCACGCGCACCGCCGAGATCGCCAAGGAAGCCGCCATCATGCAGATGATCAACGCCTACCGCGTGCGCGGTCATCTCATCGCCGACCTCGACCCGCTCGGCCACGAGCCCAGCTATCACGCCGAGCTCGACCCGGAAACCTACGGCCTCACCATCTGGGACCTGGACCGCGAATTCCTCACCGGCAGCCTGGGCGAAGCCATCGGCGAAGCCGGCCCCAAGCCGCTCGCCACGCTGCGCGAGATCCTCGAAACGCTGCGCGAGACCTACTGCGGCAAAATCGGCTGCGAGTACATGAACATCCAGGTGCCGGAGCAGAAGCGCTGGCTGCAGCAGCGCATGGAGCCGGGTCAAGAACCACTGGCCGCTGGCCCCGGAAACCCGCCTCCGCATTCTGCGCAACCTCGCTCGCCGCGGAGGGCTTCGAACATTTCCTGCACTCCCGCTTCGTGGGCCAGAAACGCTTCGCGCTGGAAGGCGGCGAAACCGCGCTCGCCATTCTGGAAGAGATCCTCGAGCGCTCCAGCGCCGGCAACGTCAATGAGATCGTCATCGGCATGGCGCACCGCGGCCGTCTCAATCTCCTCGCCAACGTGGTGGGCAAGGACCTCAAGCAGATCTTCTCCGAATTCGAGGGCGACATCGATCCCTCCAGCACGCAGGGCTCCGGCGACGTGAAGTACCACCTGGGCGCCCACGGCGTGCGCCACTGCGAGAACGGCCGCGAGATCGCGATTTCGATCGCCCCCAACCCCAGCCATCTGGAAGCGGTGGACCCTGTGGTCGAAGGCATCGTCCGCCCCAAGCAGGACCACCTGGGCGACACCGCCCGCGAGCGCGTCATCCCGCTGCTGATCCACGGCGACGCCGCCTTCGCCGGTCAGGGCGTGGTGGCCGAGACGCTCAACCTCTCGCAACTCGATGGCTATTCGACCGGCGGCACCATTCACCTGATCATCAACAACCAAATCGGATTCACCACCCTGCCCGACGAATCGCGCTCCACGCCATACTCGACCGACGTCGCGCGCGGCGTACAAGCGCCCATTTTCCACGTCAACGGCGATAGCCCGCAGGCCGCCGTACGGGTGGCGCAGATCGCTTTCGATTACCGTCAGAAGTTCAAGACCGACGTGGTGATCGACATGATCTGCTACCGCCGCCACGGGCACAACGAAGCCGACGATCCCAGCTACACACAGCCCATCCTCTACCGCAAGATCAAAGAGCATCCCTCGGTGGCCACGCTCTACGCCGACCGCCTGGTGCGCGAAGGCGTGGCGACCGCCGAAGATGTCGCCAGTATCCGCCAGCAGGTCAACCAGCGCCTGGCCGCCGGCTATGACGCCGCGCAGGAGCAGGCCGAGCATTACGAGTTGCAGGAACTGAGCGCGGTCTCAACCGGCGAGATCTCCAGCTTCTGCCCGCGCACCGCCGTCAACCAGCAGGTCCTCGAGCGCGTGATTCGCGGCATCACCAATTTTCCGGACACTTTCCATGTGCATCCCAAGTTGCGCGGCTTCCTGGAAAAGCGCCGCAACGCGATTGCCCAGGGAACGCCGCTCGATTGGGCGCTGGCCGAATCGCTCGCCTTCGGCACGCTGGCTCTGGAGGGCACCGCCGTCCGCCTGAGCGGCCAGGATTCCGGCCGCGGCACTTTCAGCCAGCGCCATCTGGCTTTTTACGACTACGAAACCGGCAAGCGCTACATTCCCCTCCAGCACATCTCGCCGGACCAGGCCCGCTTCGATGTCTATGACAGCTCCTTGAGCGAATACGCCGTGTTGGGTTTCGAATTCGGTTACAGCGTGGCCGATCCGCTGACGCTGGTCATTTGGGAAGCGCAGTTCGGCGATTTCGCCAACGGCGCGCAGATCATGATCGACCAGTTCATCTCCTGCGCCGAATCCAAGTGGGGACAGCCGAGCGGCTTAGTGATGTTACTGCCGCACGGCTTTGAAGGCCAGGGTCCCGAACATTCGAGCGCCCGCATCGAGCGCTACTTAGTTCTCTGCGCCGAAAATAACATGCAGGTCTGTAACTGCACCACTCCCGCGCAATACTTCCACTTACTGCGCCGCCAGATGTACGGTGGCTCCGACCGCCGCGGCATGCGCAAGCCGCTGATCATTTTCACTCCCAAGAGCCTGTTGCGCCATCCGCGCGCCGTTTCGGTCGTGCATGATTTTGCCACCGGTGGCTTCATCGAGATCGTGGATGACTCTGCCGCCGATTCGCAGCGTATCTCGCGCGTTGTCTTCTGCTCCGGCAAGATCTATTACGACTTACTGCAAGCCCGCGAGGAGCGCAAAGCCGATCACGTCGCCCTGGTGCGCGTCGAGCAGCTTTATCCGTTTGCCGCTACTCAGGCCGCCGAAATTCTGGCGCGCTACGCACCCACCGCCGAAATCGTCTGGGCGCAGGAAGAGCCGAGGAACATGGGCCCCTGGCGCTACATGCGCGAACAGATGCAGCCGCTGGCTGACACGACCCGCCGCGAAATCCGCTACGTAGGCCGCGCCGAATCCGCCAGCCCCGCCACCGGCTCCGGCAAACGCCACCAGCAAGAGCAGCACGAAATCATCGACGACGCGCTAACCCAAGGCCCCCTGTCGCAGACCAAGCGTGTGAGGCTGGTGGCGAAAAGGAAGAAATAGGAGGGCGGCGCTGTAGCGGTTTTCCGCGGTCCCGGTATCCGCTCCCTTGACGAATTCTTAGCAAGGCAAAGACACCCGCACGAGCTGAGGTGTAAGAATGGAAGAGATAGGGCTACCTATGTCGAATGCCGATACCGAATCCGTAGACCGCTTCGAGCGATTGCACATAAGGGGATTCCGCCGCCTAGCGGATCTGGATTTCAGCCTCCGTCCATTGACGGTATTGATCGGCGCCAACGGCGTCGGGAAGACTTCGCTGCTCGATGTCCTCACGTTGATGGCCAGATCGGCACAGGGCCGTTTGAACGCCACCATAGCCGAGTATTCCGGGCTCGGCGCCATCCTCACCTACGGTCGCACGGAGGAACTGACGGTTGGAATTTCTATGAGCGTCCGCGACCACAACCCCCTGGATTACCTTCTCCGCATCCGGCCGCATGCGTCTACGTACGTAATCGAGGAAGAGGCGCTTAGCCAGCAGCGGCGGTCATTGCCGCCACCATTCATGCACATCGATTCCCATGGCGCCGATGTGAAGTACTTCGAGGTCGATCAAAGCCGTTTGGTCCGGCCAACCTGGGAGCACAATCCGCTGGAGACCTCGCTCTCACAGGTTCCAAAGATGTTCCGTGAACCAGAGGATTTCCGCAGGAGGCTGGCCTCTTCAACCTTTTACCACGCCTTGAATGTGGAACCCCGCTCACCCGTGCGACTGCCGCAGCCCATGCAGCCGGCTTCTTTGCCCGGGAAGAATGGGGAAGAACTAGTGTCGTGTCTGTTCTACCTGAGGGAAGCTGAGCGGAGTCGATTTGAGGCCATTGAAGACGCGCTCCGCGCCGCTTTTCCTCGATTTGATCGGCTCGATTTTCCGCCGGTGGCCGCGGGAACGCTGGCCCTTGCTTGGCGTGAAACTGGATTCTCGAAGCCACTCTACATGCACCAACTGTCGGAGGGTACCTTGCGCTTTCTTTGGCTGGCTACACTGCTGCAGAGCCCAGGGCTGACCGCGCTCACTCTGCTAGACGAACCGGAAGTCAGTTTGCACCCCGAGTTTTTGGCACTGCTGGCGGACTTGCTGCGTGAGGCGTCCCGTCGTACGCAGGTAGTCGTTGCTACACACTCCGACAGGCTGATACGTTTTCTGAAGCCATCCGAGGTCGCGGTTATTGACGCGGAGGAGGATGGCGCGGCCACGCTCAAATGGGCCGACACGCTCAATCTGGCTGAATGGATGAACGATTATACGCTAGACGAGCTCTGGAGCAACGGGCGTCTTGGAGCCAGATCATGACGATCACGATTCTTGTAGAAGGGAGAACGGAAATAGCCTTCAAGTCGCATTTGACCGAGTTTCTAAGAAACCGCCTGGAGGGCCGCATGCCTCGGCTCGACATGTTTCCTTACCACGGCCGAATTCCGAAAAACGACGACCTTCGCCGCAAGGTCGAAGCGACTTTGAAGTCCGGCTCCGACGCGGTCATCGCGCTTACCGACGTGTACACCGGCACTCCGGATTTTGTGGACGCGACCGATGCAAAGCAGAAGATGCGCCATTGGGTCGGGGCAAATCCCCGCTTCTATCCTCATGCTGCGCAGTACGATTTCGAAGCCTGGCTGTTGCCCTTCTGGAGCGAGATCCAGAGGCTTGCCGGGCATAATCGCAATGCGCCTGCCGGCCCTCCGGAGCAGGTGGATCACAACCGTCCGCCTTCGGCCCATATTCGTGAGATCTTTCGGGTCGGCACCTGTCGCGATGATTATTCCAAGCCGCGCGATGGCAAACGGATTCTGCAAGGAAAGGATCTTGCCATTGCCGCCACTGCCTGTCCCGAATTGAAGTCCTTCCTAAACACAATTCTGGCTCTGTGCGAGGGAACTTGCCTGTAGACCGCGTCGGCCAACATAGCATTCCGGTCAACGATCAGTGGCGCATCTGCTTTTCCTGGCGCGAAGGGAACGCGTATGATGTCGAAATCGTGGACTACCACTGAGGAAGGGAGAAAGATCATGGCACCAAGGAAAAAACTGCCGCCCATCCATCCGGGCGAACTGCTCCGCGACGAGCTCAACGAGATCGGGGTCAGCCTGAACGAACTGGGGCGCGCGCTCAGGGTTCCCATGAACCGGATCAGCGCCATCGTCAACGGGAAAAGGGCCATCACCGTCGACACTGCGATGCGCCTCGCCCGCTACTTCGGCACTTCGCCGCAGTATTGGCTGAATCTTCAAACCGCCTACGATCTTGAGATCGCCGCCCAGGAGATCCGCTCGAAGATCGAAAGGGAAGTCCTCCCGAGAACCGCAGCCTGAACCGCCAGTTGCGCGGAATGTTTCCGCGCCATCGCGGTCTCCCGCCTTACGCCGCTTCAGTCCGCGGCCGCACCGCGTGCTCGATGTCCTTCAGCTTGGTCTGGCGCGCCACGCGCAACTCGTAATGGACCTGGAGTTTCAGCCAGAATTCGGGCGTCGTGCCAAGGTATCGCGCCAGGCGCAGCGCCGTGTCGGCGGTGGTCCCGCGCCGGCCGCGCACAATCTCGTTCAGACGGGCGGCATCCACCGCCAGCGCCTTGGCGAGCTGGTTCACGCTCATGTTCAGCGGCTTGAGCACGTCCTCCCGAAGGACTTCTCCAGGGTGAATCGGCGCGAGCTTTTTTGGCATAGCGCTCTCCACTACGGCAACTCCCTCCGCAGCTCCGGATACAGTGCCCGCGCGAAGTCGGCGGCGGCGTCCGTCGCAACTTTGTCTTGGGCGTTGAACGACGGGACCACGATTCGCACCAGGGCGACATCCGTGCGGTGGTCGCGCAGCGCGTCCAGCAGAATCCAGGACTTGGCTTCCCATTCTCCCGCGATCGTGCGGCGAGGAGTCTGATACCAATACAAAATGACGGAACGAAACCCGCCCTTGGAAACCAGGTACCGGGTCGCGGCCAACTTCCCGGCCGGCGTGTCGATGCTGACAGCGCCCGTAGATTGCGTTAGCCAGCCCGCGCCCGGCAGACACACCCGAGGCGAATGCGGCTGGCGGTCTCCCCGGGTCTGCGAATTGAACCAGGCGACAAACAACTCGGCCTGCGAGCCGGGCCCGGCGGACGTTGCGGAGTAATAGAGGCGGTTCAGAAGCCGGTCGGCCCGAAGCTGCGCCTGCACGTCCGGCTCAATCGGAATCTCGCTCGATTGGCTCCAGCGGCCGATCTGGCGCGGGAACGCGCTCAAATCCGGAGTGGAGGGCACACGCTCGGCATGACCTGCCCATTGAACCGTGAGCGCTTCGGCCACCAGCAAAACCGGAACCAGAATCTTGAGTGGATCAGGCATGGTGGCGGGCGCCGATCCTGTGGAATAACAGCCGTGCCCCGGCCAGCGCGGCCAGGCAGAGCAGGAAAATTATCGCTCCCGCGGTAAAATGGGGAGTTCCCGAATCGAGGGCCGGAATGGCAGCCGAAGCGGCAACCCGCACGGCGTTGGCGACGATCGCCAGCGGCACGGCTACCACCAGCAGCGCGACTCGCATCCAAGCCTTCGGGTCCAGGATATAGGCGAGCACCACCGCCATGAACCCGAGCGGCAACAGATAGCGGATTCCATTGCACGCCTCCGCCACCGCGACGCGATGCCCGCCCACGTCCAAAATGTTTCCTTCGCGGATCACGCCGATTCCGCCCGCGGACAACATTCCCGCCGCCATGCGGCTGGCCAGCAACTGCAACGGCAGCGTGACCATGTTGTACGCAAACGCCAGCTTGGGGAGCATGAAGAGACTGAGAAAAAGCGGAAAGGCCCAGGCGCGCAGCCGGCGGAAACCTCCGAGACAGATAATCGCGCCGACGGCCGAAACCAGAAGCGCCACCGAGGCAGCGAACAACCCGACGCCTACCACCGCCGCGAAATGCAGGGCTGCACCCGCGACGAGCAGCGGAATGCCCCACCAGCTCGGCTGCGCCGGCACCGAGCGCCACTTGCGGCGCTCGGTCCAAACGATCCAGCCGATTACGACGGGAACGAGGAAGCCGTGCCCCATGTCTTCATCGTTCCACCACTGCGCGGCCATCCCGCGAAGGGTCGAGAGGTGACAGGCGAGCAGAGCCGCCACGGCCGCCATCACGGCCCAGCGAGATTTCATGCATTCATTCTACTGCGGGCGAAGAAGCGGGCGACGGCGCCGGCAGCGGGAATGTGCCGGTGGCGCCGTCTTCATTCGTGACCATCCGGCTCAGGGCGCGCGGCGGCATCGGCGTTGCCCTTGTCCGGCTTGGCGGCTTTCTTTTTGTCCTTCAATACCGCGGCGAGTACGACGGCCGCCGGCACTGCCGCCAATAGCGCGTATTTGATCTTGGTATTGCGCGGCTTGGGCATGTCCGGAGGCACCACCCCCGCGTCATGCGAGCGGTCGATCACTTTCCCAATGCGCATTTCGTTCAGATCGTACTCGAATTGTTTTCCGCAATCCAGGCAGACCACATAACACTGGCTGTGCGGCTGTCCCGCCTTGGTGATCGGCGACACAGGGCGGGTAAGGCGCCGGTGGGAGCAACGGAACAGCAGGTTCAGCACCGAGTCGATCATAAACGCTCCGCCGAGGGCGATCTCCTGAATTCATTGTCGCAAGGTTCGGCGCGCGCCGGCGCAACCCGGCCATAATGGAAACAGGTGGAAATGGTGGGTGTCTCGATGACTCAGGTTGATCGCTGGCGTTGGCGATGCGCCGCGCTGGTGTGCGCGGCTGTGTTTGCTGCCGTCGCGGCGTATGCGGATACGCCGGTCGCGTTGACGAACCCCGGTATGGAGCCGCCCTACAACGTTGTGTATGAGGACAACGGCGCCATCACCGGCTATCTGGCCTACGGGTGGAACGAAAACTCGACTTGGGCGAGCGCGGCTGCCCAGTACTCCGAGGATTCCAACAACCCGCACAGCGGATTGGCGAGCCAGAAAGTGGTGGTGACGAGCGTGGGCACCGGCCGGGTACAGTTCACTCAGCAGTTTCAATTGCAGGCGGGCAACATCTACACCGCATCGGTCTGGCTGCGCGGAGACCCCGGCCTGGAGGCTTCACTGGTGATTCAACAGGCCGCATCCCCCTATGCCACTTACATTCAGAACTCGCTGACTCTGACCGCGGATTGGCAGCAACTCACCGCGACCGGCTACATCGCCACCACCCAAACGGCGCTCCTGATGGTCGCCATCCCCACTCCAGGCACATTGTGGGCGGACGATTTTGCCCTGTCCTTTGCGCCAGGAACCTTCGCTCCCACGCCTCGCATTGGTCCGATTCCGACCTCGTTCTTCGGCATGCACGTGGAAAACTTCCTGCAGAGCCAACTCCTCAACAGCGGATTCGAGCCGCCCTATGTCTCGGTCGGCGTCAACAATCCGATTTCGGGCAATATCGCGGTGGACTGGGACGACAACTCCTCGTGGGGCGTTCCCAATCCCACGGTGACGTATTCCGAGGACACTGACAACCCGCATAGCGGCACGTCGTCCCAAAAGGTGAGCGTGCAAAACGTGCCCCCCGGCGACGCCGTGCAATTGGTCCAATCGCTCACCGTGATCCCAGGCCAACCCTACACGGTTACCGCGTGGTTGCGCGGCGACGCCGGAATGAAGGTCAACCTGGTCCTGCAGGACGCCAATACGCCGTACACCTACTACGCCCGGACAGCGATCACGCTAACGAGTGCCTGGCAGCAGTTCACCACCAGTGGGAAGGTCAACGATACGGGCAGCATCCTGCTCATGTTTCAGGCTGCGCAGCCGGGCACGTTCTGGGTGGACGATGTGCAGTTTACGGATTCCACGGGCGCCCCGATCTCCGGCGGCGTGCCCTGGCCCACCGCCAAATTCGGCACCCTGCGGCTGTGGGACACGGGCACTTCGTGGACTTCGCTCGAGCCGCAGCAGGGCGTGTGGAACTGGCAGCCGCTCGACATTTGGGTAGCGGCCGCGGAGCAGCATGGCGTCGAGGACATTCTGCTCACGCTCGGCCAAACGCCACCCTGGGCCTCCACCAATCCCGACGACGTCAATTACATTGGCGCTGGCGCTCCCGCTCCGCCCACCGACAATCAATACTGGCGCGACTACATCACCGCCGTCGCCCAGCGCTACAAAGGGCGCATCCGCTATTACGAGATCTGGAACGAGCCGAACGATCCCACTTACTACACCGGGACCGTGGCTGAATTGGCCGAACTTACCGCCGAAGCCTACAGCATTATCAAGTCGGTGGACCCGGGCAACACGGTCCTTTCGCCGGCGGCCTATGCGCCGGGTTACCTGGATCAACTCCTCCAAGCCGGCATCGCGCAGAACGTGGACATGATCGCCTATCACTTTTACGAAACGCCGCCGGAGGCGGCCGCCGCCGATATTGCCAACGTGAACCTGGTGATGGCCGCGCATGGCGTGAGCGCGATTCCCCTCTGGGCTACCGAAGGCGCCTCCGGCGACAACACCACCGCGCCCGAGTCTCTGGCGGCGGCTTACCTGGTGCGCAAGTATCTCGTCCACCTCGCGTTCGGTTCCATCCGCTTCGACTGGTACGCCTGGGGCAAGGCCACCACTTTCTGCGTAGGCACCGAAGAGAACGATCCGCGGGTGCTGACCGAAGCCGGCACCGCGTTCGGCATCCTGCTGAACTGGCTGCACGGCGCGTCGCTCACCGGCGCCTCCATCGATGCCTCCTCGGGCACGTGGCAGATTGATCTGACCCTGGTCGACGGCACCCACGCGCTGATTGTTTGGAACCCTAACGCAACCGTGCAGTTCGCCATTCCCAGCACATTCCACTCGGTTTCCCAACACGACATCTTCGGCAACGTAACACCGGTTGAGGGACGCAGCGTGAGTATCGGCGGCTCGCCGGTTTTGCTGATGAGCCACCAGCAGCGCTGGCGATAGGACCGCCGTTCAAGGCTTCGCCACGACTGTGATCGCGGTGACGTAGTACTTCTCGTCTTCCACCATCACCGTGGCTTTGATATGGTCGCCCACTTTGAGCTTGGCCAATTCGGAATCGGGCTTGACGGGATAATCCATCGTCATCGCATCCATCCAGTCGCCAATCTTGCCCGCGGCGATGGTGGCCGTCTTCGACGAGGCGTCCAGCGCCTTGACGTCGCCTTCCATCGGGTAGCGCTTCACCTGCGCCGTGGAAGCGCAGGCGGCGAGCGCCAAGGCAACGGCGAACATCAGGACTTGCCGCGTCACCGCTTCCAATCCTCGCAGACCGCGGGGGTCAGAATCGGCATGGGATCGATCGAATCCGCCGATGGCGCCGGCACGGACATCCGATCGGTGAAGCCCTTGGGAATCGGCGCGCGCAGCAGCGGGATCGAACACACCCCAGACAAGGTGGCGAGCGCGCCGCCTCCGGGCCGGGTGGTCGGGGGCGAAACGAACAGTTGCACGCTCGATTGGTTTTGCGGCGACTGCGTGCCGGGCTGGAGCCAATCGAGCCGCTGCGGCAATTTCTTGAAAGCGTCCTGATCCGCCGTCCGGGGTGGGGTGGTCTGCGCCAGCAAAGCGCAAGGCAGTAAAGCGATCAGAATCCAGGCGCGCATGAGGGACTCCTAGCTGCAAGTATCGCGCGCGCGCGTCCGACGCCGCAACGGGGTCGTACGCCGCGGCTTATCGCCTCAGGTAGGCGTCGTCTTTGTCGATCCAGTCCTGGCGGATAGGGCTGAAGACATCCAGATCCACCGTGTCTTCGAGCGCCTCGGCGCTGTGCGGCACGTTGGAAGGGATCAGCATCACTTGTCCCTTGCCCACAGTGACCTCTTTGCCTTCGAGGCGGAACAGCAGCGCGCCCTCCAGGATGTAACTGATCTGCTCGCTTTCGTGCTGGTGGGTGGGCACCAGCGCGCCCTTCTTGAAAAAGATCCGCGCGAGCATCGCCTTCTTGCCAGTGACGTACTGGCGCGACGATTTATCGGTCAGGACCTCTTTTTCCATCTCATCCCAGTTGTAAAGTTCCATGGCTGTCGGCTCCTCGCGTTCACTTCTTTCCCTTAGCGGTTTTGTACGCCTCGCGGACCTCGCCGATCTGGCGAGCGTGCGACTCGGTGTGGGCGGAACCTTGTTCCAGCAACTGGCCGAGCGTGATGCGGCCGCGTTGGGTGTGATTCCCGGCGCGGTCGTAGGCACTCTCCGGCAGCGCTTTCAGCAAGTCGTAGTTCTCGGCGCGCGTGCGGCGCAGCGTTTCGAGCGATTGCTTCGGTTTGCGGCGCGCGTAGTCCAGATTGGCTGGCCCAGGCGTCCTGATCGAACCAGACCATGGTCGGAGAATCCTCCGCAATCACCTGGCGGAAACGGTGCGCCAGCACGATCTCGGAATCGGCCAGATGCGCGACGATCTGGCGGATGCTCCATTTGCCCGGTGCGGTGACGAAGTCTTCTTCCTCTCCGAAGACGCCGGTAAGAACCACGGCCAGCAACTCCGGGCCACGGCGATAGCGTTCGAGTAGTTCGGGTATGTCGGACATGGGATTTCAGTAGTAATCGGCGCAGCTCAGATAGTAGCCGCACTTTTCGCAAAGCAGCTTACACTTCCGCTCGGTGAGCCGGGTGGAGCAGACCGGACAATAGAGCATCGGCTCGTGCTCGTCGCGATGCGGCGGAATCGCGGAATTGTCTTGCGGAGTACCTTCAGCGTCCATCGGCAAGCTCTCACCTTCGTGCACGGATGAAGCAATTATACAACTGTGGCGCGGGGTTGCCCGGCGAAGGCCTCGACCTTTTTCCATTTACAATGAACCATGGCAATGCTGAGGGCGGCGGCGGCACGCTCCGCACTGGCATGGTAGGGCCGCTGTTCGAGGAGCTTGCCGGCTTCGATCGCGCCGGGCTGGCCGAACGGCTGCGCGGGCTGGCCGCGCAGAACGTACTGATCGGCGGCAGTTCCTGGAAGTATGAAGGCTGGCTCGGGCAAGTCTACTCGCGCGAGCGCTACCTGGCGCGCGGCCGGTTTTCGGCAGCGGCTGTTTCAAAGCGAGTGCCTGCGCGAATACGCCGAAACCTTCCCCACCGTCTGCGGCGACTTCGCGTTCTACCAGTTCCCCAGCGTGGAATTCTGGCGCAAGCTGTTCGGCCAGACGCCGGCTCATTTTCAGTTCGCCTTCAAAGTGCCGGAACAAATCACCTGCAAAGTGTTTCCGGCCCATCCGCGTTACGGGTCGCAGGGCGGCAAGGCGAACCCGGGGTTCCTCGATGCGGGCGCGCTCCAGGAGATGTTTCTGCGCCCGCTGCTGCCTTACCGGGGGCAGACCGCAGTGCTGATCTTCGAGTTCGGCGCCTTCGGCCAACGCAGTTTCGCCGCCGCCGAGGATTTCATCGGCCGCCTGGACCCGTTCCTGGCCGCGCTGCCGCCCGAGTTTCGTTATGCGGTGGAGATCCGCAATCCCGAGTTTCTGACTGCCGATTATTTCTCCTGCCTGCGCGGCCGCCGCGTGGCGCACGTGTACAGTGCGTGGTCCCGCATGCCGGAACTGGGACGCCAGCTGGCCATCCCCGGCTCCGCCACCTCCGATTTTCTGGTGTGCCGCGCCTTGCTGCGGCGCGGCCGCCTGTACGAGGACGCGGTGGCTTCCTTCTCGCCTTACGCCGAAGTGCGGGACCCCAACCCGGAAGCCAGAGAGTCGATGCGCGTGCTCATCAGCCGCGCCCGCGAAGAGAAAAAGTTTCTCTTTCTGTTCGTCAACAACCGTCTGGAAGGTAACGCCCCGCTGACGATTCTCTCGTTGGTGGATCCCTAGCCCGGATTGGGGAGCAGGGCGATGGGGACTCGCTCGGCGCTGGTTCGCGCGCTCGTAGAATAATTTAAGCAGTGTAACATCGCCCTGGCGGATAACCTTAGTAAGTTACATATTGTAAGTATCATCGGCACGGGCAAATCTGGCCCAGCGGACCTATATCTGACGCATAGCGACGCGCCAGCGAGGGCTTCCCCTTGGTACTATGGAATCATTCATGAACTTACAGTGGCTACAGATGCGCATTGTTGAGGAGCAGGACCGGCGGCAGCGCGAAGACAACATCCGGAAAAGGCTGCCGCGGGCGCTCGAAGAGTTGCTCGAGAGCCTGACGGAGTGCGTGGAATCCTACAAGGAAGCGTTCGGCACGCGGGCGGCGAGCATCCACTTTGTCACCGGCCGCATGCGCATCGAGATACGCGACGAGGTGGAGACCCGGTGGGTAGCGCGAGCGGAGATCATCATCGCCAACGATCTTACGCTCCCCGGTTTCCGGATCGAACGTGGGGGCGAGCCGTACCTGGTCGAAGTGGGAGTGCTCGCCGGCGACAAGCTCTTCTACCGCGATGGCGACGAATATATCACGATCGAAGAGTTGACTCGCCGCATTCTCGACCGCGCCCTGTTCCCCAAGCTGGTGGAATGACGCAGCGGAACGGCGGGCTTGTCCAAGGACGCGCTTTGCCGGCGCGCGCGGCTTCGTGAATTGTGGACGAGGAACAGGCAGCTTCCGCGTCACGACTATGAGCTGCCGATGAGAATACCGGTGGCGAAGACCAGCGCCCCGCCCAGCCCCACTTGCAGCGCCGCGGAAAGCGGCGGAGTTTCCATATAGCGATTGCGGATCCAGGTGATGATGCCCAGTTCGACGACCACCACCGCGATGGCGGCGGTGAGCGCGGCGCGGAAGCTGGGGATCAGAAAGGGCAGGGTGTGGCCGATGCCGCCGAGCGCGGTCATCAGGCCGCAGACCAGGCCGCGCATCCAGGGATGGCCGCGGCCGGTGAGGCTGCCATCGTCGGAGAGGGCTTCGGCGAATCCCATGCTGATGCCGGCGCCGATGGAAGCCGCCAGGCCCACCAGAAACGCGTCCCACGGCCGGTGCGTGGCAAAGGCGGCGGCGAACACCGGGGCCAGCGTGGAAACCGATCCATCCATCAAGCCGGCCAGGCCCGGCTGCACGATCTGCAGCACGAACAGACGGCGGTTGGCGGCGTCTTCCTGTTGCTTGGCGGAAGGCTGCAGCTTGTCTTCGGTGAGTTGCTCGGCGCGGTGTTCGTGTCCCCGCTCCTCCTGCGCCAGATCGTCCAGAAGCTGTCGAATGCTGGCATCCTGGGTGCGGGCGGCGGCGCGTTCGTAAAAACGGCGGGTTTCGACTTCCATCGCCTCGGCCATGCCGCGCACCGCGTCGAGACGCAGCGGGCGCAACAGCCAGACGGGCTTGCGATCGACAAAGCCCCGTACGTCCTGCCGGCGGATCAACGGGATATGTTCGCCGAACTTGGCTTGTGTCAGTTCAATCAGGCGGCGGCGATGGCCGGATTCCTCCTCGCGCATGCCGCTGAAGATGGCCGCCGTGGCTGGGAAGTCCTCGCGCAGGCCATCGGCGAAGTCCGCGTAGATGCGCTCGTCCTCTTCTTCGAGCGAGATGGCCAGGGCCAGAACCTCGCGTTGCGACAGGCTGTCAAAGCTTCTCATTCCATCCACTCTAAATCAAACGTGGACGTGGTAGCATCGGGCTGGAATGGCTTTCGCGGATCTCACCAAGCAACTGGCGCAACAGGCGCTCCTGACGGCCACCAAGGACCCGCCCCCGGCTGCGCCCGCGCCTGGAGAACAGGCCGGCCCGGTGATCCTCGCCCAGATCGCCCTCATGCAGCGCGCGCTCAAGGAAGACGAGGAGTTGATCGTCCTCTATCACGCCGCGCGGCGAAAGGATCCGCGTGCTGGAGGTCTATCTGCCCTCGCCCGAGGTCGCCGTGCTCAGCGGCACGGATGCGAACCGCGCGCCGGTGCGGGCGATTGCGCCGGCGGCCGCACTCGCGCTGCTCTGCAGAACCGTAAAGGTCCCGCCCCCGGCTAAGCCCGCGCGCGTGGCCCTGGTGGTGCCTAAGCCCAAGTGACGCGCGCCGGCGCGTCTCAAATCGAAGAGTCCCTGATTTCGCCGCTGGCCGGCCCGCGCTACGGGTGCCAGAAACCGGGGTCCGCCGCGGCGAATTCAGTCGTCACGTAGCTGATCCCCGGGTCCATCCGGAACAGCAGGCTCTCGAGTGAGATCATCTCGGCCTGACCTTCGGCGGCAGCCATGGGCTCCGCGTAGGCGGGAAGTTTCGACACGCCCTCATCGAACTTCCGCAGCGAGACAATCGGCTCCAGGACGATGTAAAGGCCCGACTGTCCACCGGACACTATGTGGTAGACCAGGTCGGGGCGATCGAGGTTTACGGCATCCATTTTCCGCCGCCGCGCCACCAATAACTTCTCCAGTTGTTCGTCCCCGCCCGGCCGCATGCGGTAAATCGTGATGTGCAGGTACCGCGCGCGCGGCAGCGTGCGGACGGCCTCTTCGCTGCGATAGCCCCAGCCGGCCCGGTAGTAGGCGATCATCGTGCGGGCCGGGCCGATCACTTCGTCCACATCCATGCCGGCGACGGGCATTGGCACGTAACCCAGGGCTGTCTCCAGGTCTTCGATGCTGGCGAAGGTCTGGTGCATCTCGATGGTCCACGTCTCCGGCAGACCGGTGGCGGCGCGGACGCCCAGCACGTCCACCTGAGCTCGCGCGCTGCTGTAGTGGGAAGGCGAGATGGGCGTATCCGAGCCAGGCATGCGAATTACCCGCAACAGCGGCGGTGGAGTCTGAGCGGCGGCAACGAGACAGAACAGGACGGCGAGAGAGGCAGTTTTCGTCATTCGATCCTCGACAGGGTTTAGGATGGACCCAACCGGTTGACGTTGGCCGGACCGTCCGCGTTGATGCCAAACGCCGCCCGCGCGCGCGCGCCTCAGATCGAAAAATCCTCGCCGCGCCAGATTCCTTCCGCGTCCGGGGCGGGCGTGTGCGGCGGCGGTTCTTCGGCGGCGGTGGGCTTCTCGAGCCGGTCCACGCGCGCTATCAGCGTGATCAACATCTCGCCGATCGCATCCGGGAGGAGGGTGTGCTGCAGGTCGGGATCGTCCTGGGGAGAATGGGCCCTGGAGCGGATCACCGGCCGGCCCGGAACGCCGACCACCACCGAATTCGGCGGCACCGATTTCACCAGAACCGAATTGGCTCCGATGCGGCAGTCGTCGCCGACTTCGATGGCGCCCAACAGTTTGGCGCCGGCGCCCACCACCACCCGGTCGCCCAGCGTCGGGTGCCGCTTGCCATGACTGAGGCTGGTGCCGCCCAAGGTGACGCCGTGATAGATGGTGACGTCCGCCCCCACCTCCGCCGTCTCGCCGATCACCACCCCCATGCCGTGGTCGATGAAGAAACCGGGGCCGATCTTGGCGCCCGGATGAATTTCAATGCCGGTGAGGTTCCGCGCCAGTTGCGAAAGCAGCCGCGCCGACAGGCGAAACCCGTGCCGCCACAGCCAGTGCGTGAAGCGGTACATCCAGATGGCGTGCAGCCCGGAATAGCACAGCAGGACCTCCAGCGCGTTCCGCGCCGCCGGGTCGCGCCGCAGCACCGACTGGATATCGCGGTGGATGGTGAGCAGCGGATGCAGATGTTCGCGGGTTGACGCCATTCTATTCAGTGTAGTGCACCCGGTAAGGCATGCTTTTTGGGCTTGCCATTTTGTCTTTCCCGGGCCTGGCGGCGCGAGGCGGTGCTGGCGGGTACAATCAAGCGAGTGGCTGGCGTCTATATTTCCTATCCGTTTTGCGCGCAAAAGTGTACTTACTGCAACTTTGCCTCGGGCGTGTTTCCCCGCGCGCAGGAGCGGCGGTATAGGGAAGCGCTGCTCAAGGAAGTTCGCGCTCACGCGTGGGAATGGCGGCCGGAGACGGTTTACCTGGGCGGCGGAACGCCCGGCAACATGGCTCCCGAAGATCTGCGCGCGGTGCTGGATGCCGTTCCCGGGCGGCCCTGGCTGGAGGCGACCATCGAAGCCGCGCCCGGCGCCATCACGGAGGAACAGGCTCGCCACTGGGCGGCGTGCGGCATCAACCGTGTCAGCCTGGGGGTGCAATCGTTCGTCGAGAAAGAGATTCGCCGCACGGGACGCAAACACACGGCGGAAATGGTCGCGCAGGAAACGCGGCTGCTGCGCGCGGCCGCGATCGGCAGCATCAACATCGACCTGATCGCGGGACTTTCCGGGCAGACCGAAGCGAGTTGGCGGGAATCGCTCGATTGGATCGAACGGCTGGCGCCGGAGCACGTCTCGGTCTACATGCTGGAAGTGGATGAGGACAGCCGGCTGGGCAAGGAAATGCTGGGCGGCGGTGCGCGCTACGGAGCGGCGGAGACGCCGAACGACGACCAGGTTGCGGCATTCTATGAGAAAGCCGTGGAGCGGCTCGGGGCGCTCGGCCTCAGCCGCTACGAGATTTCCAATTTCGCGCGACCCGGCTGGGAATCGCGCCACAACCTGAAGTATTGGAAGCTGGAGCCGTATGTGGGTTTCGGCGCAGACGCTCACTCGTTCGATGGACGGATGCGGTCACGAAATGCGGAGACCGTGAATGAGTATTTGAACGGAACACGGCAGGTCGGGGACCTGCCTCACGGGGACGAGCGTTTCTTTGTCGGACTAAGGTTGATGGAGGGTATCCGTCCCGGCGCTCAAGAGTGGCAGCGCCACGACGCGGCGATTCGAAAATTCCTGGATGCCGGCCTGCTTGAGACGGCCGGCGGA
>CAWJLI010000094.1:0-8256 GCA_963843095.1 Bryobacterales bacterium | reverse complement strand
TTGTGCCCTGCTTCGTTCGGTTACGGTGCTTGCTCACGTGTCACATGTCAACGGAGAGAGGTAGATCGAGCTCAACGAGCCCGAGAGACCCTTGATGAAGCATGAGTAGGCGCCAGCCGGTGGGAATTTCGTCTGTCTCCGAATTCACCCCCGAAAAATGCGTCTGTTTGCCCCTTTGCCCCTTCTTTTTCAGAAACACGGCGCTTCAGCGCTGTGCTTCGCGTTCGCGCTCTACACGTTGATTATGTTCTGATTGCTGTAGTTGGGCGATGCACAGCGGGACCGTCTGAGAAAGAAAAGAGTTCAGGTCCCCGAGACGGGGAATCAATACGATTTCGAAGGTATTGGCGAAAATGTAATGCCCTACGTAGTGATACTTGTCGCCGAGATCCGTCTTAGGGGAATCGAGCCTGTAGACCGCAACGGAGAGGGCGTGCTCAACGCCAAATTCGATCTCGGGCACCGTGAAGTAGCCGTGGTGTTCGAGGGCAGAATCCAACCCGGCTGCACCTTCAGGCCAAAAGTGGTCACGCTCGGAGGCCGGAATGATCTCGCCTCTCGAAATCGTGTACACCAAGGAGGGCATGGCCGGATCATAGCACGCGCCTATCCATGTATCATTCACTTGGAACCTCGACCGGCTCCAAATATCTGATTTTAAATGAAAATATTCTGGTGGAGGCGGGGGGAGTTGAACCCCCGTCCGAGAAAGCCCGACATGAAGAGCCTACGTGCGTATCCGGCTCATTAGTCTCGGCCTCCGCTTCAAAACCGGCGAGAGCGGCGAAAGCCCAGCCCGATTAGATCTCGACCGCCGGCTCCGGACAGAAGCCTTTGACCTATCCCGCAAAATGACGCTCACTGACCGCCGCGCGGGCTCAGACGGCTGGAGCGGCTACCTAATTAGGCAGCGTATGCAAACTGCGTATTGGCAGTTCTGTTTTTCCGATCGTTTTACGGGAGCTCGGAACCCGGCACGCCTCCCCACCCCGATTCAATCCCGTCGAATCCGTTGCGCCCCCATTCTCTTGAGAAGCACGGTGGGTACTACAACTCCATTCTAGCATCGGCGATAATCGAGGTATGCGGATTCGCAGTGCTCGCCTTTTGGTTCTGGTTGCCGGCCTGGCCGGCCTGGCGCTTTCCACCGCCTGGGCGGCCGGCCCCATGACCGAGCTGGAGATCACGGTAAAGACACCGGGCGGCCACGCCATCGACCGCGCCGAGGTCATCGTGCGCTGGAAGGCCAACCCCAAGCACCCGGCCGAGCGTTACGGCAAAGCCGTTAGCACCACGTATGAAATGCGCACCAACCAGGATGGCATCGCCAAGGTGCCGGCCATCCCACAGGGCAGCATCCTGATCCAGGTTAACGCCAAGGGGTACCAGACCTACGGCCACGTTTTCGATGTGTACGAGGAAGAACAGACGATTGACGTGGTTCTCAATCAGCCGCAGCAGCAGTATTCGGCGCACTGACCGGGATGCCGGACGAAGACCGCATGATCGAGAGCGACAGCCTGCCCGCTCTTCTGTTTTTCGAGACGCCGGAACAAATCTACGCCCGCGTTTTCCGCGCGCTCCGGCCGCGCACGCCTTTGCCCAACCTGCGGGTCGAGTTCTGCCAGTTTGCCAACGCGGATAGCTCCATTTCGCTGAGGGACGGCTGCCTCCGGGTGCGGATCAGCGACCTGCTGGCCGGCGCCCCGGCCCCGATCACCGAAGCGCTGGCGTTCATCCTGCTCGGCAAGCTCTACCGAAAGCCGGTGCCGGCCATGTACGCGCACCGTTACCGGCTGTATCTGAACCGGCGCGACATACGGCGCCAGGCGCAACTGCTGCGCCAGATCCGCGGGCGCAAGTTCCTTTCCGGGCCCGCCGGACAGAATCACAATCTGGAAGAGATTTTCGAGCGCCTCAACGCGCAGTATTTCGATGGCTTAATGGGCCGGCCCCAATTGGGCTGGAGCCGCCAGCCAGCGCGAGGCATGCTCGGACACTTCGATCCATCGCACAACGCCATCGTGATCAGCCGCATTTTCGACCAGCCGGGCGCTCCGCTGCTCGCCCTCGAATATGTGGTGTTCCACGAGATGCTGCACCTGCGGTTTCCGGTCAATCATTCCGGCGCCCGCCGCCGCGTGCACACCCGCGAGTTCCGCGAGGCGGAAAAGAAATTCCCGCGGCTTCAAGAGGCCAAGGAGATGCTCAAGCGCCTGTAGGCAAGGCTTCCGCCGTTCAGGCAGGTCCTTCCTCCATCGCGCGCTCGTACACATAGCCGGCGGCCACCACATCCTCGATGGCCAAGCCATTCGATTTGAAAATGGTCAGCTCATCGGCGCTGGTGCGGCCGGGGCGGCCGGCGACCAGTTCCTGCAACTCCACCACGCGGCCCCAATCCTCCTCGCCGAACGCCAGCAGCAGATCGCCCGACTCGATGCGGGATTGGTCGCGGCTATCGACCACGATCAGCCCTGCGCGTCGAACCAGCTCCGAGGGAATCTCGCGCCGCTTGGCCTGGTTGGATCCCATGGCGTTGACGTGCGCGCCATCGGCGACCCACTCGGAAGCCACCACCGGCGCACCGGCACTGGTCGCGGTAACCAGCACGTCGGCGCCGCGCACGGCGTCCTCGGCGGTAGCCGTCGCTTCCACCGCCGCACCGAACGAGCGCGCGCAATCGGCAGCGAACGATTCGCGCTTCTCCGCCGACCGGCTCCATATGCGGACGCGCTCGAACCGCCGCACGGCGAGCATGGCTTCCACCTGCGCGCGCGCCTGAAAACCGCTGCCGATCACGGCCAGCGTGCGCGCGTCCGGCGGCGCCAGCAGATCGGTGGCCAGGCCGCTGGCGGCTCCGGTGCGGATCTGCCCCAGCGAATTCGCTTCCAGAATCGCCAGCAGCGCGGCATCGGCGGCGCGGTAGAGCAGGAAGCGGAAATGCGCCTCGTGGCCCGGATTGGTCGAGTACACTTTGATGCCGTAATAGCCGCCGTCGGCGCCGGCCATGTAATGCAGCGCGGAGCGTGTGGGCAGAATCAGCCGCCGCCGCGGATGATTGATCGCCTCGCCGCGCGCCAGGCGCGCGAACGCCGCCCGCACCAGCGCGATGCACTCGCCCATCGGCAGCAGGCGCTCGACATCGGCTTCGGTCAGATACAGCGGCTTCGAACTCATGAATTCACCTCGATGGCTTGCGCCACCTGCTCCCATTCCTCCAGCAGTGCGGAGAGCGCGGTCTGGCGCGCCGCCACCAGTTCCGTCAGGCGCGTGGTCTCTTCCACGCTCACGAAGTTGCCCAGCGCGGCTTCGGCTTCGGCAATCTCCGCTTCCAGGCGCGCTACCTCGACTTCGATCTCGCTGCGGCGGTCTCTTCATCTGCCGCAGCTTGATCGGGTTGAGCCGCTGCGCCGGTTTGACCGGCGCGATGGCCGCGTCCGGCGTGCCGGCAACCGCCTGTGTGCCTGTTGCGCCAAGGGCCTCCGCGCCGCCGGATTTCCGCCAGAGGTAGTCTTCGTAATTGCCGGGGAAAACCGTGACGCGGCCGTCTTCCACTTCGAAAATGCGCGTGGCCAGCTTGTCGATGAAATAGCGGTCGTGGGAAACGAACACCAGCGTGCCGGAGAATTCCTGGAGCGCGGTGAGCAGCACATCCTTGGCGCGCATGTCCAGGTGGTTGGTCGGCTCGTCCAGCAGCAGAAAATTCGACGGCATCATGAGCATGCGCGCCAGCGCATAACGGTTGCGCTCGCCGCCGGAGAGGACGGCTATGGTCTTGAAAACGTCGTCTTCGGAGAACAGGAAGCAGCCCAGAATGCCGCGCAGTTCGGTGTTGGTGGCGCGCGGGGCGACCGTGGAAAGATCGTCGATCAGGCGCGCGCCGGGATCGAGCTCCTTATACTGATCCTGCGCGAAGTAATCCGGCTCGGCGTTATGTCCCAGCGTGTACTCGCCCGCCGTCACCGGCTCCACGCCGGCGAGAATTTTGATCAGCGTCGATTTGCCTGCGCCGTTGACGCCCACCAGCGCCACGCGGTCGCCGCGCTCGATATAGAAATCCACATCCGCGAAGACGCCGTGGTCGCCATAGCTCTTGGCCACTTTCTGGAATTGCGCCACCACGCGGCCGCTGGCCTTCGGCTGCGGAAAACGGAAGTGGATGCTTTTTTCCTCGGGCGGAATTTCGATTTTCTCCATCCGCTCCATTTCCTTGATGCGGCTCTGCACTTGCTTGGCCTTGGTGGCCGTGTAGCGGAAGCGGGTGATGAAGGCTTCCAACTGCCGTATGCGGTCCTGCTGGTTTTCGTAGCGCGGCCGCAAGCTGGGCACGGCGCTCGGTCTTCTGCTCTTCGTAGCGCGAATAGCCGCCGCTGTAGAAATGCAGCCCCTTGTTCCACAGCTCCAGAATGCGGCGCACCGTGACATCCAGAAAATAGCGGTCGTGAGAAACCAGCACGATGGCGTGCGGATAATTCGCCAGGTACTGCTCCAGCCAGTTGCGGGCTTCCAGATCGAGGTGATTGGTCGGTTCGTCGAGCAGCAGCAGGTTGGGCTTTTCGAGCAGCAGCTTGGCCAGCGCGATGCGCATCTGCCAGCCGCCGGAGAATTCCTCGGTGCGGCGCTTCCAGTCGCGTTCGCCGAAGCCGAGGCCGCCGAGGACAGTACCCACCTGGGCTTCGATGGCGTAGCCGTCGCGCGCGCGGAACTCGCTTTCGGCGCGATGAAAGCGGTCCGCCACGGCGGCGTATTCGGCGCCGGCCGGATCGAGGTCGCCCATCCGCGCGGCCAGTTGCTCCTGCTCTTCCTCGAGCGCCCGCAGTTCGTGGAACACCGTCATGCATTCGGCGAATACGGAGCGGCCGGAGAGCGAGAGTCCTTCCTGGGGCAAATAACCGATGGAGACGCCGCGCTGCACGGTGATGTTGCCGGAATCGAGGCCCTCGATCCCGGCCAGCACCTTGAGCAGGGACGATTTTCCGGTGCCGTTAGCGCCCACGAGGCCGGTGCGTTCCTTGGGCGTCACCAGCCAATCGGCGCCTTCAAAAAGGATTTTGGGCCCGTAGCGTTTCCCGGCCCCGCTGAGTTGAATCATGGGTCGTGTCGGTCGGAAGGATCCAGAGAAACTCCCATTCTAGCGGTTTGCGGCGTTCGCGCGGCGATTGGTTCGAATGCGGCGGCCGGCGTGAGGCTGCACCGCGGCGAAGAAAAGCCGAGACGACTCTCGGCTCAGCGGCGTGACAGCGCGCGCCAGGCGCGTCAGAAATTGACGATGGAGGCGAAGCCTACCGGGTCGAGAGCGGCGCCGCCGACCAGGACGCCGTCGATTTCGGGCTGCGCCATCAGGACGCGGGCGTTGTCCGGCTTGACGCTGCCGCCGTAGAGAATGCGGACGGCGTCGGCGGCTTCCTTGCCGTACTTGTCACGCACCTCGGCGCGGATGGCGCGGTGGGCGTCGGCGGCGATTTCGGGGGTCGCGGTTTTGCCGGTGCCGATGGCCCACACGGGCTCATAGGCGATCACGATCTTGGCGAACTGCGCCGCGGTCAGACCGGCGATGCCTTTCTGAAACTGGCTGACCAGGACGGCTTCGGTTTTGCCGCCTTCGCGTTCCTCCAGCCGCTCGCCCACGCACACGATCGGGGTGAGTCCGTATTCGAGCGCGGCTTCGGTGCGTTTGAGCACGGTCTCATCCGTCTCGGCGAAGTATTGGCGGCGTTCGCTGTGGCCTACTATTGCATGGGTGGCGCCCACGGCGGCGAGCATGGGCCCGGAAATCTCGCCGGTGAAAGCGCCTTCCTTGGCCCAGGCGATATTCTGGGAGCCGATGTGGATGGCGGTGCCCTGCGCGGCTGCGACGGCCGCGGCAAGATTGGTGAAGGGCGGCGCAATCACGATCTCACAGTGCCCGGACGCCGCAACCAGCGGCCGGAATTTCTCGAAAAATGCGGTGGTTTCGGCGGGGGTCTTGTACATTTTCCAATTGCCCGCCATGACTGGTTTTCTCATAAGATTTCCTTTAAGAAGCTGGCGCCATGATCGATGGAGACGCCGAAATTAGCGGCCACGGTCTGGCCGATATCGGAAAGCGAGGCGCGCAACCCTAGGTTGACGCCGCCGCGCACTCGGGGACCGAAGGCGAGCAAGGGTACGTACTCGCGTGTGTGATCGGTGCCGGGGACGGTCGGGTCGCAGCCGTGGTCGGCGGTGAAGATCGCCAGATCGCCCTCGCGCAACGCGGCTTCGAACTCCGGCAGCCAGGCGTCGAACTGCTCGAGTGCCGTGCCGTAGCCTTCCACGTCATTGCGATGGCCGAACTGCTGATCGAAATCCACCAGGTTGACGAAGATCAGCCCGGCGCCGGGCTCGGCCATAGTAGCCAGCGTCTTCGACATGCCGTCGGCGTTGCCCTTGATCTTGACGCCATCGCGGATGCCCCGGCCGAGGAACACATCGAAGATCTTGCCGACGCTGCGCACCAGGACGCCGCGCTCCTCGAGCCGGTCGAGCAGCATACCCGGAGGCGGCGGCACGGCGTAATCGTGCCGGTTGGCGGTACGGGTGAAATTGCCGGGCGCGCCAATGAAGGGGCGAGCGATCACGCGACCTACTTCATTCGGGCCGCGCAGGATTTCACGCGCCGTTTCGCAGATCTTGTACTGTTCCCAGAGCGGGATGACCTCTTCGTGAGCCGCCACCTGGAAGACGCTATCGGCCGAGGTATAAACGATGGGGGAACCGGTGCGCATGTGCTCCGCGCCGAGTTCGCGGATGATCTCGGTTCCGGAGGCCGCGACGTTGCCCAGCCAGTGACGGCCGATGCGCCGCTCGAATTCGTCCAGCACCTCGGCCGGAAAGCCGTTGGGGTAGAGCGGGAACGGTTTGGCGAGGTGAATGCCGACCATCTCCCAGTGCCCTGTGGTGGTGTCCTTGCCGGGAGAAGCCAGCGTGCAGCGCCCATAAGCGCCGCTCGGGGCGGCGGCGGGCGGGATACCCTGCAGCGGCTTGATGTTGCCCAAACCCAACCGCGCCAGGTTCGGCAGGCGAAGCCCGCGCAGCCGTGCGATATTGCCGAGGGTATCGGCGCCGGGCGGATCGTGGAACTGGGGCGCATCGGGCATGGCACCCACGCCGACGCTGTCGAGCACAATCCAGACGATGCGTTCAAACACCAAGCTTAGAGATTAACATGCGGCATTCGCCGGGCCGCTCAAAATGGGGCAATGCCCGTGCGGCGTTGCCCATTGTAAGCCCGTGGCGCGCGGGCCTGGCGTTACGTCGTGGCGGAGCCGGCGGCCGCCGTCAATTCCGAATTGCTCGCGGTCCAAATCGCCTTAACGCTGTTGCCGGCGCTGATGAACATCGTCGCCGCCACCAGGCAGACAAATGCGAGCAGTAGTGAGTGTTCGATCAGGTTCTGTCCTTCGTCTTCCCGCCAAAAAGCGCCCATCGAGGCGCCAAATTCTCCGAACCAGTTTTGCATAGCAAGTCGCCTTATCTCGTGGCATCCGGGCGCCTCCGTGTTGCTGCTGAAGCCACGCTCGGGGATGCCGCCACCTAACACTTCCGATATCAGGCTACGGCAGCACCCACCCCAAAAGCCAGAATCTCTTTGGGTTGCCAGAAATAGCTAACCGATGGATGACTATGGTGAATCAACGGAAGTTAGCAAGCGGATGCTAGCCAAGGTGATGGTCTGAAACCGGAGGCCGTTTCGCAGGTCGGGCTATGTCGTCGCTGAACCAGCGGCTGCCGTCAACTGGGAGTTGGTAGCGGTCCAAATCGACTTTATGCTGGCGCCGGCGTGGATGAAGAGCGCCGCGGACGCCAGGGCCACAAATGCGAGCAGGAGAGTATATTCGATCAGGTCCTGTCCGCCGTCTTCCAACCAAAAGGTGCGCATCGAGGCGCCGAATTCTGTGAACCAGTTCCGCATAGCTGCCTGCTTTAATTAAGCTGTAGCTTCTGAGCTCGTTAGCAACAGGCTACGGCGGATGCGCCGCGAAAGCCAGAGTCTCTTTGGGTTACGAGAGATGGTTCACCGATGAATGACTTTGGTGAGATGACTGAAGTTAGTAACTAAATACTATCCAATGCCATTATTCCATCGACAAGTGATGGCCAGCAAAGGCGATGCTGCCACGCCGGGCGCACGCCCCTATAGTATGTAACGGCTGAGGTCCTGATCTTTCACGATGTCGGCCAAGTGCTTGCGCACGTAGTTGGCATCCACCTTAACGGTCTTTTTCTTGAGATCCG
>CAWJLI010000093.1:0-13011 GCA_963843095.1 Bryobacterales bacterium | reverse complement strand
CGCTGCCTAACTGCGGGTCGGCGCCAAATGCCGACACCGCCAGCAGTCCCGTCCATAGGCGAGCTACGCTCACAAAGAGTTTGACGCCGCCGTCCCCCGATCCGTGTAGGGGAAGTCGAGGCCCTCCCGAGCCTGCATTGTGGGGCGGGTTGGTAACCCGCGCACCGATTGGCAATCGGTGCAGCCGGGCGCCAGCCCGGCCCGGCTGGTTACCGGAATCGTAGTGCCACGGCGCGCTTAACCCTCCTCGGCCTGGCGAGTGGACTGGTCGGTCAGATCGGCAGGCTCAAGCGAAATACCCCCGGCGAACCCAGTTTCGACTTGCACACCATGATCGACCACGCCAAGAGCGACAATGAAGGCCCAAGGAATCATGAATCGCAGTCAAGCGTTTGGTTTTGATGTTTTCAGCCAAAGGCCGTGATGATCCGATGTGCCCTCGAGATCGGCATAAACGAGATGCGTCTCGCCAGTCGAACGGCTCTCGCGTCCTTCATTGATTAGATGCCGAACCGAAGTATTGATCCAGTCCTTACTAACAACGACAATCGCGGTTTGCTTCTGTGACATCGTTCTTCACCTCAGCCGTCATTATCGTTCGATCTGCTGCTCGTGGATCTCCAGAACTTCATCCAGCGACAGGAATACCGGCGCCGTGAAGTCTATCCCGGGAACTCACTCCGCCAGTTTCTGGAACGCCTTTCCATATCGCTTGTGCGCCCACTCCTGCGCCGCCTCGAACTTCTTTCGGCGCTTCGACGGCTTCGCCGGTGCGACGATCAGTTGTTTACCGTCTGTGCTGATATCGAGCGGCGTTTCGGGATCGATCTTCAGGAGGTCCAGGATCGGCCGATCGATCACCAACGCCAGACTGTTCCCGTGCTTCGTCAGCTTCTTGATCATACGCAGCTCCGTATCTCCAATGTATCACCAAAGCGGATGGGGCTCCACGTTAATAACGGCCGCCGCCAGAACCGAACTCAGCTCCCGACACGGACCGTCACGCCGGGCTGCGCGAAAACGCCGCCCACGGTCACCTCCAGCGGAACCGTGTCGCCGATGGGCGCGCCTCCGGAACGCAGGCGTTCACCTGCGTCACGCCGGCGTAGATCAGTCCCGCCCAATTCCCGGAACAGCTCGCTGAGAACCCCGCCTATCCGCACGCTGACCGGCGCGGCGGGAGTGGGGAACAGCGGCGCGACCGGCAGAAATCCGTCGGCCCACGGCGCCGCAGTCGCTCCTTCACCGGTGATGAAGAAAGTGAGGTAGCTCTCCCGGCGTCGCGGGACGGGCTTTGTTGTAAGCCACGGTTTGATCGGCGTAAGTATTAATCGCCACCGCCTGCCCCGCTCCACCCGCATAGCAGTAAATGCCCGGCGCGGCGGTGTTCACCGGAATGGATACCGGCTGGCTGCGCAGGCCGGCGTATTCCACCTGCACCTGGGTGGCTCCGGATATCTCGTACGGCGCCACGGCGCTCACCTGCTGGCTGAGCGAGTAGATCATGGGCGCCGCGACGTTATCGAAATACACGCGCGTGGCCCCCACTTCCACTGGCAGATACCCGTCGCTCCCGTAGCTGGCTATGGCGATGGGGCTGGCTCCGAAGCCAGTGCCGAAGATGGTCACCAGCTCGCCGGGCGACACGCCGCCGCCCGCGAAACTGGCTGCGTTCAGCACTCCCGCGGCGGGAAACGCGACGCTGCCGCTGATCGCCGATTCGTAGGCGCCGCGGTTTACGGTTCCCGGCTGCTGCGGGCGCGAGAGGCCCTCCAGATCGTCGGTCGGCGCCACCGCCAGGTTGCCCTGTGCGCGCCGCGGGGCTGCTTTCGAGCAGGTGGAAATCGGAGCTGGCGGGATCCGTGCCCAGGACGTTGAACTGCGGATCGGCGGTGAGATCGTGCGCGCCCGCCGTGGTGTTGACCGGCCCGTTCCAGTAGAGGTTGTAATCGAACTGTACGTCCGTGCTCCCGTAAACGTTCACCGCGGTTCCCGGTCGCCGCCGATTCCACCACGTTATTCCACACGTTCACCGAGCCCGACTGGTTGACGAAGACATCCGCGTACTTCACCACCAGCCCGTTCCCATACACGGTGTTGTTCAGAAACGTGATGTTATCGCTCTGGTAGGCGAGCAGGCCGGCGCCGCCGTTGTTGACGCAGAGATTGTTCTCGCACCAGAAACCCGCCCTGTGTACGCCCCGATGGGGTCGGCCTCCCTGGTTGTTGCGCGACGTATCGATGATGATGCCTTCGCCGTCGGTGGGCTTGCCGGTTTCCCATAGGGGACCAGCGAGCGGTTATTGAATGCGCGGTTGCGCTGGATGATGGTGTGCGGCGCCGGCCCGCTAGTCGTAGTTCCACGATTCCCAGATCGAAATGCCGCTGTTGCCGTATTGCGAATACCAGGCGTTCTGGTGAACGAAGTTGTCCTGGATGGTCACGTAATCGGCCTCTGCGGTGCCGATCCCGCCGCCCGGGAAATCGTAAATCTCGTTGCTGGCGATCAGGATGTGATGCGGCTTGTTGGCGCCATCCTGGCGTCCGTCGATACTGATGCCGTTACCGTCGCAGGCCGGGTCCGGCGGTGCATTTGGCGCCTGCTCCTCGGCCGTGCACTGGGCCTAGCGTCACGTTCGGCAGGTTGCCCTGCAGATGGAGGCCCGATATCTCGATATAGGAAGCTCCACCATAAATCTCGATGGCGTTCCAGGCTGCTCCGGCGCTGATTTGCGGCTGATGGCCGGGGTAGGCGCGGTAAGCGATCCAAGCGTCAGCCGTGCCGGAACGCGTGATGTCTAGAAGGTCGCATCCCGTGCAGGTGGTATAGACGCCGTTCATCACGTAGACCACATCGCCGGGCCGCGTCAGGTTCGCGGCGGCTTGAATGGTTCGAAATGCGGCGCTTTGGCTCAGGCCGTTGTTCGAGTCGCTGCCCGTCCCGCTGACGTAGTAGGTGGCGCCGTAAGCCGAAACGGCGAGCGCCATCAGGGCAAGAATGCGCATAACTGATCGGCATTCTAGCACCGGGCACGTCACCGGCACGTGCGTCGCCGTCAGTCCGTCAACCCCGTCACGCCCCGGCTGTCTTTCACGCTCACGTGGCTGCCGTCCGCGGCTTGAATCCGCGTGTTCGAGAACTTCCAGTCGTCCGCGTTCTGAATGCTGCCCGCAACCTTGGCCGCGATGTCCAGATCGTCGAACGTGAAATTCTGCAACGGCGAATCCGCGTAAGAGCTCACCGAAAACGCGCGCCCGACCCCGGTCGCATGGATGCCGGAAATCCGCACGTTGCGGATATGCGGCAGTCCCTTCTCCGGCGTCACCGGCGTAAGCAGCACACGCCAATAATCGGGCACGTTGGTTATACCTTCCGGCAGCTTCGCGTAGCTGAAGCTGGGGTTCCAGTTCAGTTCGACGCCGATCGCCACTCTGACGTCCTGGATATCCATATCGTGGATACGGATGTTCTCCACAGTGCCCCCGCGCGTGCTGGCGGACTTGAACAGAATCCCGTTCGACACCGATCCCAACACGTGCAAGCGGTACGCTTCCACGTCATGAATTCCGCCCGAGGTTTCGCTGCCGAACGTCACTCCCGCCGCGCCCGCGCGAACCGTATTGTCCCGGATCACCACATGGTCGGTCGGCCGGTTGACGCGCAATCCGTCGGAGTCGCGTCCCGCCTTCAGGCAGATGGCGTCGTCGTTACACTCGATGTCGCAATGCTCCACCAGCACATCCGACGATGAATCCACGTCGATGCCGTCCGTGCTCGGGCCCTTGCCGCCGATGTTGTTGCGAATCGTCACGCCGTCCACGGTGACCTTCCGCGAATAGCAGATGTGTACCGTCCAGAAGCCGGAGCGCTCCAAGCGAAGCCCCTGCAAATCGACGTTCGAGGAATTGTAGATCTGGATCAGCCGCGGCCGCTGGCAATCGTAGTCGGCGGCCCAGCGGAGGCCTTTGGGCTCGTAATCCTCGCGCCGCATCTTCCAGTACTTGTCCCACCAGATTTTGCCATCGCCGTCGATCGTGCCCTGGCCGGATATCTTGACCCCCGATTGTTCGTACACGTTGATCAGCGCCGCCGGCCATTTCATCTCGATGCCCGCCACGCGCGTCTGCATGATGGGATATCCCGACAGGCTTTGGACGCCGCGGATCCGCACGCCTTCGTCCAGCCGCAGATGCGTGCCCGATTTCAGAAACAGCGCGCCGCTCAGGTACACGCCCGGCTGGAACACGATCGTCCCGCCGGATTCAGCCGCCCGCGTCGATGGTCTTCTGGATAGCCGCGGTGTCGTCCGTTTGCCGTCGCCTTTAGCGCCAGTATCGGTCACCCGAAAGTCGGCGCACCATCCCGCGGCCGCCATCGCCATCAGGCATGCAAAAACGCGCATCACTTTCTCTCCCAGTACTTTTCATGGATCATGCGGCTCCTAATCGACCGCAATGGTGATGCCGCTCTGGCTCTGCCAGGTGCCGATCCCGACCACCAGCGGCAGCGCGCTTCCCGGCGTCACGCTGTCCGGCACCACGGCGTTGATCTGCGTCAGCCCGGCCACGGCACCCGGCGCGCCGCCCGAGTAATTGATCTGCGGCGAGATAACCCCGCCGATGGTCACCGTGACGGGCTGCGCCGTCAGCAGCGGCCACAGGCCGCCAATCTGGTTCGTAATCCAGCCATCCGTGCTGGCCGGGTTGGTCACACCTCCTCCGGTAAGGAAGATCTGCACCACCGAGCCGCGCGCCGCCGGCCTGGATTTGCCGTTCAGCGAATTGTCCTGGTTGAGAATGGCGCCGTTGCCCTGGCCCGTAAAATCCAGCGAAAAGACCGCCGGAGTCGCGGCCTGCACATTGAGCGTTACCGGCGCGGACGTGCCGCCCTGATATGCGACCGTCAACTGGGTGGTTGGATTCCCCGCTACCTCGTAAGGCACAACCGCGTTGATCTGCCCGGTGCCCGCATAGGTGAGCGCGGCGGCAACGCTATCGAAGAATACCTGGGTACCGCCCAGGCTGGTGGTGAGAGCGGTGCCGGAAGCGTTGAGTTGCATTCCCACGCCGGGCGCAGCGGGTCCGAGATTGCTGCCGAACACCGAGACGATATCGCCGGGAGAAACCGGGCCTACGGTGAAACTCGCGGCGCTGGTCACGCCCGTCACTTGCGGCACCGGCACCGGCACGGCCTGCTGCGTCACCATGAACGACTGCGAGCCAATCTGCAGCATGCCGGTGCGCGCCACCGACGTGTTGGCCGCCACCTGGTACGCCACAAACCCGTTGCCGGAGGTGGCCGAGATGTTGGTGATCTTCATCCAGCTCACGTTGCTGGTTGCGGTCCAGGAGCACGTCGCCGCGGTGGTCACCTGGACCGTGCCCGTGCCGCCGGCCGCCGTGAGAGCGATGCTGGTCGCGCTCAGCGTCAGATTGCTGTCGGATCCGGACTGGGTGATGGTGTACTGCTGCGATCCCGTCACCGAAGCTTGCGGCGTGGCCCATCCGGCTTCCACCGTGATGCCGCCGGTCCGCGACGCATAGCACGCGTTCGCCGCGACGCTGAAGTTGAACGATCCGCTGCCCGTGCCGGTAGCATAAGGCACGGTGCTGTCTCCGACCGTAATCCAGCTCACGCCGCTGGCGGCGTTCCAGACGCAGCCCGTCTGGAGCGCCAGGCTCCCGCTGGCGGCGGCGATGCCTGTCGTCATGCCGGTGCCGCCTAGGGTGAGCGTGCAGACGGCCGCGGCTTCCGTGATCGGCTCTTGATACGTCGTGTAGCCGTCGAAGATCAGGATGTTGCCGGTGCGTGGCGCCGCGGTCAGGTTCGCCGCCGCGGTCCAGTTCACGCTGCCCGCGCCGGGCCCCGTTCCCGCGGCTCCGGCCGTTACCGTGATCCAGGAGGAATCCGTGCCGAAGGCCCACGCGCAGAAATACGGACTTGGCGTCGCCGTAAGTGTGCCGGTGCCGCCGCCGGCCGGAACAGTGGGGATCGGATTCGGCGAAAAGACCCAGGCGCATTGCTGCGCGGCCAGCGGAGCGGCCAGCGCCAACAGCAGTAAGGCCCTCATCTAAATGATTGTAACGCCCGGAGGCAGGCTTCGAGAATGCTGGCCGCACCCGGCGTATCGCCATGCACGCAGATGGTTTCGACCCCGCCTTCACTGACGAGCCGCACGGCCTGCGCCGCCGCCTCGGTCGGATCGGTAATCAAGGCATCGGCAAGCTGGCGCGAGCGCAACGTTCCATCGGCTTCGTAGCGCCGGTCGGCAAACCCTTCCGCCGCCACGCGCAATCCCATGCCGCGCCACACCTCGAGCATGGGCGAGCCGGCCAGGCCGAACAGCTTGGGGCAGACGCTTCCGCCTGCCAACTGCTTGTTCCACTGCCGCACCGCCGCGCCGATCGCCCGCGCCACCGCGCGGTTGCGTGCCGCCACGTTGTACAGCGCGCCATGCGGCTTGACGTGGACGATGGTTGCGCCCAACCGTGCTGCCACCGCTTCCAGCCGGCCGATCTGCCACGCCACGGTGTCCTCGATTTCGGCTTCGCTCATGGCGATCTCGAGGCGGCCGAAATTGGCGCGGTCGGGATAACCGGGATGCGCTCCCACGTTCACGCCGCGCTCCATCGCCAGCCGGATGGTGCGCTCCATCGTGCCTTCGTCGCCGGCGTGGCCGCCGCAGGCGATGTTGGCCGAAGTGACATGCTCCATCAGGCGCGCTTCGAGCGTCGCGTCGTCCAATTCCCCCAGGTCGCAATTGAGATCGAATCTCACAGCGAATACAACCACTCTTCGACCGGCCGTAGCGCGTCGAGCGCCTGTTCGATGGTAACGGATTCGAAGGCCACCGGCGCTCGCGGCCGCAGTTGGCCGAGGCGCCAGAAATCGGCGGAAATCACATTCGCCGGCTTGGGGTAACCGCCCGTAGTCTGGTGCTCGACGAACAAAATGATCGGCTGGCCATCCGGCGGAACCTGCACAGCGCCCAGCGCCACGCCTTCGGTGAGCATGTGGCCCTCGGGGCTGGGGATGGGCTCGCCGCGCAGCCGCAATCCCATGCGGTTGGATTCTTCGCTCACCGTCCAGGCGCCGCGGCAGAGTTCGTCGCCGAACCACTCCGCCTGCGGCCCGCGCGTGACGCGCAACGCTCCGCTGCGCGGAAAGGGCGGCGGCCCGGCCGGCGGGCGCGGCCGGCGCACGGCGGCGTCACCAATCGGCAGAATGTCGCCCGTGCGCAGCGCGCGTCCGCCCACGCCGGTCGCCAGATGCGTCGATGCGCTGCCCATCGCGCGCGGCACGGCCAGGCCCCCGCGCACACACAGGTAGCAGCGCGCGCCAGAGCGCGTGGCCCCGCAGCGGATGGCGCCTCCGGCTTTCACTGCGAGCGGCGTCCACAGCGGCAGCCCGGCGCCGAAGTCCGATCCGGCCAGCGCAATCACGGCATCGTTTTCGAATTCGAACGCGCCGCCCACCAGCGTCATCTCCAGTGCCGCCGCGTTTTCCGCGTTGCCCACCAGCAGGTTGCCGGCGCGCAGCGCTAGCGGGTCGGCTGCGCCCGATGCCGAAACGCCGAAGTGCGCCCAGCCGAAGCGCCCCAGATCCTGCACAGTAGTCTGCGCGCCGGCTTCGAGCACGCGGATCCGGTTCATCATTCGCCCTCCTCGATGGGGACGAAGCGGACGCGATCGCCCATGCGCAGCAGCGGTGGAGGCTCGTTGGCCGGATCGAAAAGACGGAGCGGCGTGCGGCCGATTACCCGCCAGCCGCCGGGCGACGCCAGCGGATACACGCCCGCTTGTCTGCCCGCAATCGCGACGCTGCCCGCCGCGACGTGCTTACGCGGCGCCGCCAGACGCGGCATTTCGAGCTCCGCCGGCAGGCCGGCCAGATAGGGGAAACAGGTCGAGAACCCGACGAAGTAAACCACGTACTCGACGCGCGCATGCAGCTCGACCACGCGGCGCGGCGGAAGATCGTGATGTCGCGCCACGTCTTCTAGGTCGGGACCGTATGCGCCGCCGTAGCGCACCGGAATTTCGACCAGCCGGGAAGCCGGCAGTTCCCCCTCCGATGCCCGTTCCAGCGACTCCCGCACCAGTTGCGCGATTGCCGCGTGCGTCTGGAGACGCGGGTCGAATTCCACCAGCACCGATGCGAACGCCGGATGCAAGTTCGAAATGCCGCGCGCGCCCTCGAGCGCCGCAGTCAGCCGCCGCACCGCGCGGTGCGCCTGCGGAGAAATCTCTTCGCCAAAACCGACCAGCAGAGACCGGTCGCTCGCTGCGCGTATCTGCACGTCAAGGTGATAGTAGCATTGGACCGCCCGAGGGCCAACGCCGCTGGGAGTGGGACAGACAATCGGGTTTGTCGTCTGTGGAGATGTCATACTTTCGCGAGGCATTGAAACCACGAACGGCGATGTCCTACTTCGCT
The DNA here is from genome assembly GCA_963843095.1 of Bryobacterales bacterium. Taxonomy (GTDB): domain Bacteria; phylum Acidobacteriota; class Terriglobia; order Bryobacterales; family Bryobacteraceae; genus Bog-375. The sequence continues at coordinate 4,574 of CAWJLI010000093.1, read as the reverse complement.
ACAATTGGATTTACTCTCTCGCCAGTAAGGAATTTCCGTGACAGGTCACGAAACCAGACAGCGCTTTCTCGACTTCTTTGCCGCCCGCGGCCACCGCGTGGTGCGCAGCTCCTCGCTGGTACCCGCCAACGATCCGACCCTGCTGTTCGCCAACGCCGGCATGAACCAGTTCAAGGACACCTTCCTTGGCCTCGAGAAACGCGCCTATTCGCGCGCCACCAGCACCCAGAAGTGCGCGCGCGCCGGCGGCAAACATAACGACCTCGAAAACGTCGGCTACACCCGCCGCCATCACACCTTCTTCGAGATGCTCGGCAACTTTTCCTTCGGCGATTATTTCAAGGCCGAGGCCATCGAGTTCGCCTGGGACCTTATCACCAAGGATTACGGCCTGCCCAAGGACAAGCTCTACGTCACCGTTTTCCGCGAGGATGACGACGCCGAGCGGCTTTGGCAGAATGTCGCCGGTGTGCCGAAGGACCGCATTTTTCGCCTCGACGAAAAGGATAATTTCTGGCAGATGGGCGAGACCGGCCCATGCGGGCCCTGCTCCGAAATCTACTACGATTTCGGACCGGCAGCCGCCGACCCGGGCAAGGAGGACGTCGCGTTCCCCGGCGATGCCGGTGATCGCTTTGTCGAAATCTGGAACCTGGTATTCATGCAGTTCGACCGCGACACGAGCGGCAAGCTGACGTCGCTGCCGCGGCCTTCCATCGATACTGGCATGGGCCTGGAGCGCATCGCCGCCGTCTTGCAGGGCAAGATCTCCAACTACGATACCGACCTGATCTATCCCATCATCCTGCGCGCCGCCAGCCTCTTCCACCTCAACCACGGTGAGGACCCGCGCGTCGATACCGCGCTGCGCATTGCCGCCGACCACGCGCGCGCCGCGGCTTTTCTGATTCATGATGGCGTGCTGCCTTCCAATGACGGCCGCGGCTACGTGCTGCGCAAAATCATGCGCCGCGCCATGCGCAACGCGCGCATGATCGGCCAACAGGAACCGTTCCTCTACCAGCTCACCGGCTTCGTGGCCGAGTTGATGCAGCCGGCGTTTCCCGAATTGATGGAGAGCATCGCCCGCGTGGCCCGCGTCGTCAAGGACGAAGAGCACCGCTACGCCACCACCTTCCTGGTGGCGGAGAAAGTATTCAATGACGCCATCAAGTCCGTCTCCGGCATCATCCCCGGCGCCGTTTCGTTCAAGCTCTACGACACTTACGGCCTCGCCCTCGATGAACAGGAGGACATGGCGCGCGAGCACTCGCTCGCTATCGATCGCGCCGGTTTCGAACAGGAAATGCAGCAGCAGCGCGAGCGCGCCCGCGCAAGTTGGAAGGGCGCCGACAAAAGCGTTGTCGCTCCCGCTTACCAGAAACTGATCGAACTGGGGCGCACCAGGTTTCTCGGCTACAACGACCTGGACGCCGAGGCGCGCGTGATCGGACTGGTGGTCGATGGCCAGCCGGTGGATCGCGTGCCAACCGGAGTCCGCGCGGAGCTGGTGCTCGACCGGACGCCGTTCTATGCCGAGGCTGGCGGCCAGGTCGGCGACCGCGGCGAGTTGTACGCGGATCTGGCCAACAAAGTGGCGGACGTCGAAGCTGCCTTCTACCCGGTTCCAGGCCTGATCGCCCATCGCATCACCACGCATGCGCCAATCTCGCTCGGCGACGTTGTCTTTGCCCGAGTGGCCGCGCCGCTGCGCGATTCGACGCGCCGCAATCACACCGCTACGCACCTGCTCCATGCTTCGCTGCGTCAGGTGCTGGGCGCCCACGTCAAACAGGCCGGCAGCGTGGTGGATCCGGGCCGCCTGCGCTTCGACTTCACCCATTACGCGGCCATGGACGCCGCCGAAATCGAAGAGGTCGAGCGGCTCACCAACCAGCAGATCCTCCGCAACACCGAGGTCGCGACCACCGTCATGCCGCTCGATCAGGCCATCGCCACCGGCGCCATGGCGCTGTTCGGCGAAAAGTACGGCGAGCAGGTGCGCGTCGTCAGCGTACCCGGTTTCAGCCAGGAACTCTGCGGCGGCACACACGTCCGGCGCACCGGCGACATCGGCCTCTGCAAAATCGTCTATGAGGGCAGCATCTCCTCCGGTGTCCGCCGCATCGAGGCCATCACCGGCGAAGGCGCGCTGCGCCAATTCCAGGAATCCACCGGCGCCTTGCGCCGCGTCGCCGAGATCGTGCACGCTTCCGAACCCGAGCTGGCCGATCACGTGGCCAAGATGCTCGCCAATGAACGGGTATTGGAACATCAGCTCAAGCAATTGAAGGAAAAACTGGCGCAAGCCGCCGCCGGCGCGCTGGAAACCAAGGCGCGTACGCTGAATGGATCCAAGGTGCTCGCCGCGCGCCTCGACGGAATGGACCGCCAGCAGATGCGCTCGCTGGCCGATTCGCTGCGCAACAAGTGGAAATCCGCGGTGGTCGTGCTGGCTTCCGGCGAGGAAGGCAACGTATCGATTGTGGCCGCTGTCACTAAGGACCTCACCGCCAAAGTGCAGGCCGGTAAGCTGGTGGGCGCGGTCGCGCAAGCGCTCGGCGGCAAGGGCGGCGGCAGGCCGGACATGGCCGAGGGCGGCGGCAAGGATGCCGCGGCAGTCGACGCCGCGCTCGAAAACGTGTACCGTGAGGTGGAGAGCAAGCTGTAGTTTGCGCGCTGATATGTTCGACCCACGCGACGAAGAATTCGTGCGCCGAGCCTGGAGCACAGTCGCAATGATTTGGCTGCTGGGCTGGGGCTTCCTGCTGCTCAGATTCCCTGCGCAGTCCTTTCGATTGCTGAATGCGGGGAAAACGCCAACGCCGAAACAACTGAAGTTGGTTCGGGTTCTGGGTTACCTGGGGGTGGGATTCGGCAGCTTGTTCCTCGTCGAACTTGTGGTGGGACTGGTTCGCTTCCGATGACCGAATCCTTTGACGCGCTCATCGTCGGCGCCGGGCCAACCGGCCTCGCTTGCGCCATCGAACTCCAGCGCCGCGGCGTCAAGACCGTGATCGTCGAAAAGGGCTGCGTGGTCAACTCCCTTTACCACTACCCCACCAACATGGTCTTCTTCACGACCCCGGAGTTGCTCGAAATCGGCAACATCCCGATGACCAGCCTGAACGAAAAGCCCAACCGCCACGAAGCCCTGAAATACTACCGGCGCGTGGCGGATCATTTCAAGCTGGATATCCGCCAATATGAGCGCGTGGAGAACATCGCCGGCGCCGACAACGCCTTCGAAGTTCAATCGACCGATCGTCTCGGTGTCCGCCGCCTATACCTGACGCGCAAAATCGTGCTAGCGACAGGGTACTATGACGTACCAAACATGCTCGACGTGCCCGGCGAGGAACTCGACAAGGTTCTGCATTATTACAAGGAACCGCATCCTTACTACAACCACGATGTGGCGGTGATCGGCGGCCTGAATTCCGCGGCCATCGCCGCGCTGGAGTTGAACTGGACCGGCGCGCGCGTCACCTTAATCCACCGCGAGTCGGCCATCTCGACCGGGGTAAAGTACTGGATCAGACCAAACCTGGAAAACCGTATCAAAAGCGGCGAGATCCGGGCTTACTTCCATTCGCGCGTTGTGGAAATCCTTCCCCGTTCGATTCGCGTCGCGACCCCCGATGGGGAAAAAACATTAAGGAACGACTTTGTTTTTGCCATGATCGGGTATCGCCCCGATCTGGATTTCCTCTCCGCCACCGGAATTTCGTTGGATTCCGCGACACAGAAGCCGCGCACCGACCCCGCCACGCTCGAAAGCGAGCGCCCCGGTGTTTACCTGGCCGGTGTAATCGTCGCCGGCATGCATACCAACGAAATCTTCATTGAAAATGGACGGTTTCACGGCCGCCAGATCGCCGAATCCATCGCTTCCCGCCTGTAGAAATCGCGTACACCGCGCGCCATGAACCGGCAGTACTGGAGCTAGGCATGTAGCATCTTTAATCCCCAATCTGCAACGTTCAGCCACCTCGCGGTATCTAATCTAATGACGAAAAGGAGGGCTCGACATGCTTCAGTCTTTGGTTAACACGCTGTTTGGATGCGCTCACTCGCGCACAACCTTCCCCATGACGCCCGGCCGGAGAAACGGCGCGATCACCGCAAAAAATGCCACGCAACTGGGTACTTACGTGGTTTGTCTCGATTGCGGCAAGGAGTTCGCGTACGATTGGAGAACCATGCGCGTAGGGCATCCGATCGCCGCGCAAGTTACAGCCGCGCCGGCTGTCAACATGCCGCCGGCCGCTCCACCTGCTGTTCCGCAAGCCCAGCCCATGTTTCGCTAAACCCGCGGCGTGAGCCCGCACTTACCGTTTCCACCGCGCCAGGCGCAGACCGGCGGGCAATTGGGCGTGTTCCACGTCGAGGTCGTCCGCGGCCACCGGGATCGTCAACGATACCGGGTTCGCGGGCGATGGAGCGTTCTGGCTGATGAAAATCCGGATGGCTTTGGGTGGCGCGCCTTCCACCAACGAGACGGCGCGCGTGGCGTCCGAGTACGAACGCAGCTCCGCCGCGGTTTTAGCAATACGCGAACGAGGTACGCAGTA